>JBDGXT010000326.1:0-2375 GCA_039584455.1 Gemmatimonadota bacterium | reverse complement strand
CAGGCACAATAGCCGCAAGCCGTTACCACCAAATCGCTTACGGCCTCCGCCCATCGAAAACGTGAAGGAGGTTTCATTCGGGGTTGGGCCCGGGTATAGTTCGCATCTACGAACATGCTCGTCAGAATGAAGCAGATCCGGCTCGCGCGGACGGTCTTCGCCGCGCTCATGGCGGCAGCCCTGGTGGGCCTGCCCACGCGGCCCATGCTGTGCGACATGGCAACGCACGACATGGCGGCCGCGGCGGACGGGCACCATCACGAGGGACCGCTCGACGCCGGAGTGGCCAACAGCGCAGGATGCGCCGAGTGCGACGACATGACGGGCTGCTGCCTGGCGCCTGCCGGTGCGTTGTACGCGGCCACACCCGACATCCCGATCACACCCGAGCACGCCCAGGACGCCGTCCTCACTCGGGAGCACAGGGCGAGCAACGTGCTCTCGCCGCTCACGCCCCCTCCCCAAGCCTAGCCTCTCCTAAGCAGTAGTGTGCCCGGGCGCGACGTCGCGCCGCGGGAGAGCAACGCGTCTTCCTGACGCTCTGGAGAGGCATACATGCACGCAATCACTGGGTTCGGCCCGGCGACTACGCCCGTCCGAACAGCATTCGGGAGGGGGTTGGCCCTCCTCCTGATACTCACCGTCGGCACGGCGGCGGGCGCGCCCGCGCAGACTACGGGCGACACGCTGCCCCTCGCCGAGGCCCTACGCCTGGCGCGGGACGCCAACCCGACGATCCAGACCCTGCGGCTCAGGGCCGACGCCGCAGCGGAGCGGATCCCACAGGCGGGGGCATGGTCCAACCCGGTCCTGGCCGTCGGCCTGCGCAACCGACCGCTAGACGGTTTCGGGACCGACCAACCGATGACCATGAACGTCATCGAGTGGCGGCAGCAGATCCCCTGGCCCGGCAAGCTGGGGTTCGCCAAGGAGCGGGCAACGCACGTTGCGGCTGCGGAGTCTCTCGAGGCCGACGAGCTCGAGGCGCAGCTCCTGGCCCGGGCGACGTCGGTGTATTACCGGCTCGCCTACGTCGACCGCGCGCTGGACATCATGCGAGAGACGCGTGAGCTGCTGCGCAACTTCCTAGACGTTTCCTCCGCGCTCTACGCAGTGGGGAGTGGGCTCCAGCAAGACGTGCTCCAGGCTCAGATCGCGATCGCTCAGATGACCGAGGACATCACGGTCATGGAGCAGGACCGCGTCGCGACGGCCGCCCGCCTCAACGCACTACTCGGGCGGCACGCCACGATCCCCATCGGACTGCTCGAGCTGCCCGCACCGGGAGGGCCGCTCATGCCCGTCGACTCGCTTATGCTCGTCGCGGCCGAGGCCCGACCAGCTCTGGCGGCGGCACGCCAGCGCGTTGAGGCGGCTGACGCCGGTTATCGGTCGGCCCGACGTCAGCTCTACCCGGACTTCATGGTGACGTTGGGGTACGGGCAGCGCCCGCAGTTCACCGACTTCGTGACGCTCATGGTGGGTGTGAGTGTGCCGCTCTTCGCCGGGTCACGACAACTGCCGCTCAGGCGTGAGATGGAGGCGGTGAAGTCGGCGGAGGAAGCCAGGGAGCGCGATCTCTACAACGAGACGTTCGCCCGGCTGACCGAGTTGCGGGCCCAGGCCGAACGGGCGCGCAACCTCTCCTCTCTCTATGCCGGCTCGGTGTTGCCGCAGGCGCGCGCAGCCGTGGAGTCGGCGCTCTCGGCATATCGGGTCGGCCGCGTGGATTACATGACGCTCGTGGCCAACGAAATGACAGTCAATCGCTATGAAATTGAGACGGTGCGGCTTGCCGCCGACTACCACCGGTCCCTCGCCGAGTTGGAGGCGCTGGTGGGCACCGAACTCGGAGGTGGCCGATGAAACGCATTCACGCACTCTCCATTCTCACCGCCCTGCTGCTGGCCTCCTGCGGCGGTGGAGACAACGACTCGGCCATGCCGGAGATGACCGCAGAGGAACACGCAGCGCATCTCGCCGGCGGCACGCAGGGGGCGACCGACAGCACCGGCGCCGCGGTCCGGCAGGCCGTGCACCTGTCGGCAGAGGAGGAACGTGCGCTGGGAGTGATCTACACGACCGTCCATCGGATGGATCTGACCCGCACCGTGCGCACCGTGGGCCGCATCGAGGTTCCCGAGCCCAACCTGGTAGACGTTACGCCCAAGATCGACGGCTTCGTAGAGCAGCTGTTCGTGAGCTCCACCGGGGAGCCGGTGCGCCGCGGGCAGGCGCTCCTCTCCCTCTACAGCCCCGCGATGGTCGCGGCCCAGGAGGAGCTGCTGACGGCCAAGCGGATGGCGGACCGTGTCGACCGGCGTTCCGGCGAGGCATGGAACAGCGCGCAGGAGATGCTCGCGGCGGCACGGCGG
>JBDGXT010000325.1:0-2712 GCA_039584455.1 Gemmatimonadota bacterium | reverse complement strand
CGAGCAGGTACCAGTGCAGCCGGAAAGGCGGAGTCTCCCGCTCCGGCGCGGCCGTGCTGAGGTAGAGCGTGTGCTCGGCGCTCACGAGCGGTACCTCACGACCATCGCCGTCCATCACAGTGACATTACGCAGGTACTCCCGCACCTTGAGTGGCAGGAACATCTCCTCCCACTGTGAGATCGGCCGGTCCACGAACGGCCCCAGTCCCAGCAGGAGGCCGGTGGAGGCGGCGATGTCTTCGGCCACGAGGCGCTGCGTATGGAAGCGGAACGTGGTGCCGGGCTCCTCGGTCGCGGTGAGTTCGTGTATCCGTCCTCCGAGGATCTGGCGTCGCGGATGCGCGTGGAGCAGTTATCGAGGTAGTAGTCGTAGCGGTAGAAGCGGTTCTCCGGCGTGTCGTTCCACTCGAGGAACGCCGCCAGCTCCGCGCGCTGCTCGGGGGTGAGGTTGAGTTCCTGCACCCAGAGGGAGCGGTCTGCCGCCACATAGGCGCCGAAGTGCCTGGGCGACTCGAAGCCCATCATCCAATACAGCAGCCGACCCTGCAGGAAGCGCTGGACATAACCCTCCTGCTGGAAGCTGAACATGCCGTAGTTATAGACGCGGTCGAAGCCGCTGATCGTATCGCGCACCCACACCGCGTTGTGGCCGAAGCGCTCCCACACGCGCGTTCCGGGCCCCATGGTCACGAGGGCGATGGAGAGGGTGGAGCCGTCGGGCGACGTGACCGCTTCCTGCGCGGCGCCGCCCGACGGAAGAAGTGCGAGCAGAAGGAGCGGTCCGAGCCTCCTCACCGCACCTTCGGGCTGAAGTTGCTGTGGCGCCACATGCGGATGACACGGCCGGTGTCGTCCACGTCGAATCGGATCTCCTCACCCAGCGACCCATCGTCCCGCTTGCGGCGGAACGTGTCTCCCTCGACGTGCTCGAGGTGCATCATCGCGTCGAGAGGGTCCGAGGTCGGGAGATAGACCACACTGAGCTTTCCCTTCCAGGGGATCACCGCTGACTCGCCGCCCCACGGCAGCTGGCTGTAGGTACCCAGGTACTTCTCGAACGCCGGGTCGAGCTGCTTGGCCTTGTCCGCGTCCCCGTCGGCCGCCGCGAGGGCCGGCGCCATGATCTCCTGCCCACGCTGGGTGAACCGGCCGGCGTTCACCCCGCTCGCGTTCGACATGAAGATCGTGGCGATCTTGTCGTCCACCTGAAGCGTGAACTGCGAGCGATACCCGGGACAGCTCCCGCCGTGGCCCACGAACGTCTTGTTGTTGCTGCGCCACGCTCCGAAGCCGAGCCCGCGAGCGGGCGACCAGTCGGGGTCCAGCCAATGCACGCGCTGCATCTCCCGCAGCGTGTTGCGGTCGAGGATCTCGTCAGCGGCGTGGTGCAGCACCCGGAACTGCCAGGAGGCGAACTTGGCGAGATCCTCGACGGTCGAGGCGAAGCCCATCGCGGGGGCGACGGCGCGTGGTGCCCACTCCGCGACTTTCTCGCGGGTGCCGTCGCGCGTGATCGCCGTGTAACCGCTCGCCAACCGGCGGCCGTACTCGCCGGGTGGCATCTCCGGGTTGGTGTCGTCCATCCCGAGCGGATCCAGAATGTTGTGCCGGATGTACGTGTCGTACGCCTCGCCCGAGAGCGTGCCCACGATCTCCCCGGCCAGCGTGAGTCCCAGGTTCGAGTACTGGTACCAGGTGGCCGCGGGATAGAGCTCCTTCTGATCGGGCAGGCGCTTGACGATCTGGTCGTGCGTGGGAAAGGAGAAGTCGGGTGCGGACCAGTACGGGTAATCCGATTCCCGCGGCAAACCCGAGGAGTGTGTCAGGATACCCTCGATGGTCACCGGCGGGGCGTCGGGATAGGTGTCCTGGATGTTGAACCAGGAGAGGTGGTCGCCGACCGGGTCGTCCAGCCGGAGCCGTCCCTGGTCGCGCAGCTGCATTATCCCCACCGACGTGAACAGCTTCGAGATCGAGCAGATGGAGTACATGGTCTGCGGGGTCGCCGGGCTCTGGCGCTCTCGATCCGCATGGCCGAAGCCCTTGCTCCACAGCAACTCCTGGTCGTGCACCACGGCCATGGAAGCACCGGGGATCTGCTCGTACGCCCGCTGCGCGTCCACCCACACCTCGAGCAGATGGAGCGCCTCCTGCACGCGCGGGTGGTCGCCGGGAGAGCTCTCCTGGGCGAGGCAGGGTGTGGTCAGCATCAGGCCCAACAACAGGGTGATCGGTCGCGGCATGGTCGTGGCTCCAGTACTCACTCGGTTCGCGCGTGGCCGCCGCCGCGGCCTCGGACAACTGCAACTACGATCGAGGGTTGCCCGGCGTCAAGCCACGGCCCGGCGCTCGGGGCAACGGGGGGGGGCTGGGCCGGCGGGTGGGCACTCGTGTATAATTGTGGTGTAGGAGAGGCTATGAAACCTTCGCGAACGATCGCCGCCGTCGTGCTGGCGTGCATGACACCGTCTGTTACGGGCTGCTACACCTATAAGCCGGTGGGGGCGGACGAGGTGCGGCCGGACCCGGGGAAGCAGGTGCGGGTCCATCTGAACGAGCCTGAGCGCGTGCGGCTCCGGAACATCACGGCCGAGGGCGTCGTGCAGATCAACGGCGAGCTGGCTGAGTGGGACAACGGTCAGGTGGTCTTGTCGGCATTCTGGCTGCGGTCGAACACGGGTTTCGAGCACCGTGCCGAAGGCGAGACGGTGG
>JBDGXT010000057.1:0-9335 GCA_039584455.1 Gemmatimonadota bacterium | reverse complement strand
GCCCTGGCTCGGGGCGAGCTCCAGTGTGTGGGAGCGTCGACGCTCAACGAGTACCGCAAGTACATCGAGAAGGACGGGGCACTCGAACGCCGCTTCCAGACGGTCATCGTGGACGCACCGACGATCGAGGAGACCATCGACATCCTGAAGGGCTTGCGGCAGCGCTATGAGGACCACCACAAGGTGATCATCCCCGACCAGGCGCTGGATACGGCGGCCAAGTTGTCGGAGCGCTACATCACCGACCGGTTCCTGCCGGACAAGGCGATCGACGTGATCGACGAGGCGTCCGCGCGGGCCCGGCTCGCCGCGCAGGTGCCTCCGCCGGAGGTCTCCGACCTGAAGGAGAAGCTCGAGGCGATCAACCGAGACAAGGAAGAGGCCGTCCGCGACCAGAACTTCGAGCGCGCGGCGGCGTTGCGCGACCAGGAACGCGAGCTGCAGGGAGAGATCCGCAAGCGGCAGGACGAGTGGGAGAAGGAGCGGCAGCAGCACCGCCCGACCATCGAGGAGGAGGAGATCGCGTTCATCGTCCACAAGTCGGTGGTGGGCCAGAACCAGGCCATCGACGCCATCTCCCGTGCCATCCGCCGCTCCCGCGCCGGCCTCAAGGACCCGCGCCGGCCGATCGGCTCCTTCGTCTTCTGCGGACCCACGGGTGTCGGCAAGACCGAGTTGGCCCGGGCCCTCGCGCGCTTCCTGTTCGCCGATGAGCAGGCGCTCATCCGCGTCGATATGTCAGAGTACATGGAGAAGTTCAGCGTGAGCCGGCTCATCGGGGCACCTCCGGGGTACGTGGGATATGAGGACTCGGGTGCGCTCACCAAGGCCGTGCGGCGCAAGCCGTATTCGGTCGTGTTGCTCGACGAGATCGAGAAGGCGCACCCGGATGTGTTCAACATCCTGCTCCAGGTGCTCGACGAGGGTCACTTGACCGACAACTACGGCCGCAAGATCGATTTCAAGAATACGGTCGTGATCATGACCTCGAACATCGGGGGCCGCGATATCTCCAAGGGGAAATCCATGGGCTTCGAGCAGCCCGACGCGAAGGCCTCGTTCGAGCAGATGGAGCAGAAGGTACGCGACGAGGTGAACCGCGTGTTCAACCCGGAGTTCCTCAACCGACTGGACGACACGATCGTGTTCCACGCGCTGAGCCGGGAGCACATCGGCCAGATCGTGGATATCATGTTCGACCAGGTACAGGAGCGGATCGCCCCCGACGGCTACACCCTGAAGCGCACCGAGGCGGCCAACGCGTTCCTGGTGGACCACGGGTACGACGAGTCGTTCGGCGCCCGCCCGCTGAAGCGGGCGATTCAGCGCTTCGTGGAGGACCCGCTCTCCGACAAGATCCTGATGGGTGAGTTCGCTCCCGGCGACGAGATCGAGATCGACGTGAGTCCGGACGGCGATAAGCTCGTGTTCAGCGCGCTCTCGGGATCCAAGACTTGAGATGACCCGCGTCCTCGCCGCCGCAGGATTGTCCCTGGCGCTGGCGCTTCCCGCCGCCGCCCAGGAGCCGGTGCAGGACATCTTCATCGACAGCATCGCCGTGGAGGGCAACGCCCGGGTGGCGCGGGGCACCGTGCTCGCGGCCGCCGGGCTGCAGATCGGGGTCCCGGTGACCTTTCGCGACTTGCAGCGCGCCATCGGCGCGCTGTACGCCACCGGACAGTTCACCGACGTGCGGGTCTACCAGGGCCGGGTCGACGACAAGGAAGTTCTCCGGCTCTCCGTCACCGAGCGACCCATGCTGACCGGCTGGTCGGTGCGGGGCGCGCAGAAGGTGCCCGTGCGCAAGGTGCGCGGTCGGGTACAGCTGCTGGCCGGGCGCCCCTACGATCCCGCGGTGGCCGCTCGCTCGCGGGCCGCGATCGACTCCCTCTACGTCAAAGAGGGCTACTACGCTACCGCCGTGGAGACCCGCGAGTTCCCGCAGGAGGACGGCAGCCTCCAGCTGGTGTTCGAGGTGGACGAGGGTCGCCGGGTCACCATCTCGCAGGTCGTCATCGAGGGCAACGAGCACCTCACCGACCACGACATCGTGGCAGAAATGGCGGTGCAGCCCGAGGGCTTCTGGTGGTGGCGCAAGGGCGACTTCAGCGACCAGGATCTCGAGCGCGACATCCGCGAGCGGATCCCGCTGCACTACGCCTCCGAGGGATTCATCGACGCTCAGGTCGTGAGCGACACCCTCGTCGTCAACGAGAGCACCGGCAAGGGACGCCTGGTGCTCCAGGTGAGCGAGGGTCGACGCTACGAAGTGGGTGGCTTCGAGGTCGTCGGAAACCGCCAGTTCTCAGTCGAGCAGATCCGCAGGTTCTATCCGTTCGACAAGCAGAGCGGCGGCTTTCTGGGCTTCGGCGGCGGAGACAGCGAAGGCCCGCGGTACTTCAACCTGGACGAGTGGGAGCAGGCGACCCAGCAGGTTCGGTCACTCTACATGAACAACGGCTACATCTACGCGCAGGTGCAGCCGATGCTGGTGCGCCGGTCCGAGGCCGACGGGCGTGAGGTCGTGGACCTGCGCTGGCAGATCGTGGAGCGGAACCCGGCGGTCGTCAACAAAGTGCTCATCCGTGGGAACACGACGACGCACGAGGATGTGATCCGGCGCGCCATCACCGTCGTGCCGGGCGACGTGATGCGGCAGGACGCACTGATCCAGTCATACCAGCGCATCTCCAACCTCGGCTTCTTCGAACAGCCACTACCGATTCCCGACACGGAGCAGGCGAACCAGCAGGGCGACGTCAACGTCGTCTTCAACGTCAAGGAACGGCATACCGGCAACGTCAACTTCGGGGCCTCCGTGGGGCAGGGCACGGGCGTGGGCGGGTTCATCGGGCTGGACGAGCCCAACCTCTTCGGCCAGGGCAAGCGGGTCGCCTTCCAATGGCAGTTCGGCCGGAACATCAATAACTTTAACATTTCCTACAGCGACCCGGCCATTAAAGGCAGCCTGATCTCCGGGTCGATCACGCTGCATCGCTCCCGGCTGCGTTACACCGTCGCGGACCTCGGGCGCATCAACTCCCGCGGGTTCAGCGTGCAGGCGGGGTTCCCCTGGCGCAAGTCGCGCTTCACGCGGTTCATCGTCTCCTACACACTGCAGCAGGACCAGTACGATTCCCCGACGCTCGCGTCGCGCTTCGTGTGCGACGGTTGCGTGCTGTCGATGCTGTCGTTGAGCCTGGTACGCGACACGCGCGTCGGCCTACCGTTCCCCACCGGCGGCACGATGCACCGCTTTACCATCGGGCAGGGCGGGGGCATTCTGGGCGGCAGTGGCGACTTCCGGCGGGCCACCTTCGAGGGCCGCTGGTACACCCCCCTGGCCACGCTGGGCGGGAGCAACCCCATGGCAGCCCCGATGACAGTGGTGTTCGGGCTGCGCGCGCAGGTCGGCGGCGTGTGGGGAGACGCCGGCCCGCATTTCCGCCAGCTGTTCGCCATGGGCGGGGTGCAGTTCGGGATCCCCCTGCGGGGGTACGAGGAGTTCTCGATCACGCCGCGCGGCTTCGACCCCCTCGCCGAGGGCCAGGCCGCGAGTACCGTCGATGCGTTCGGCGGCGCCTACTTCGCGGGGGGCGCTGAGGTGGGCTTCCGACTCAGCCAGTCCATGTACCTCGCCCTGTTCTACGACGCCGGAAACGTGTGGTCGGGCCCGCGGGAGCTCAACCCGACCAGGCTGTACCGGGGAGCAGGTATTGGGGCGAGTCTCATCACGCCGTTGGGCCCGATCGGCATTGACTTCGCCTACGCCTTCGATCGGGTCGATCTCTTTGGGAACCTCGATCCGGGGTGGAAATTCCACTTCCGACTGGGGAACTTCTTCTAATCAGGCATATGACCATGCACCTGGAGCGTAAGATGGCTCGTTGGGGATTAGCCGCATTGGCCGCATTGTTGGTGGTAGGGGTCGCCGCTCTGCCGGCATCCGATTCGACTGCCGCGTTCCAACAGGGACCGGAGATCGCCTTCGTGAGCACCGAAATCGTGCTGCGGCAGACGCCGGGATTCGCGGCGGCAGAGTCCACGTTCAACGCCGAGATGGCAGGCTATCAGGGCGAAGTGCAGACCCTGCAGCAGACGCTCGACTCGGCGGTCAACACCTTCAACCAGCAGTCGATCGTGCTGTCGCCGACGGCGCGGCAGGAGAGGGCGGAGGAGCTGCGGGTACTTCAACAGCAGCTCGAGCAGCGCACCACGCAGCTGCAGACGCAGGCGGCACAGCGGCAGCAGGAGCTGGTGGGACCGCTGGAGGACCGTATCCAGGCGGTGATCGACGGCCTGCGCGCCGAGCGTGGCATGTCGCTCGTGTTCGATGTGTCGGCACCCGGCAGCAGCATCATTTCGGCCGATCCCGCGCTCGACATCACGCCGATCGTCGTGCAGCGGCTGACCGGCGCAAGCGGACAGTAGCGCTCGCGTGAACGCCGGATCTGGTCTGACCGCCGGCCAGATCGCGGACCTGGTCGGCGGCGAGCTCGTTGGCCGGCACGATGTGATGATCGCCGGGGTGGCCCCTCTCGACCGGGCCGGCCCCGGCGACCTTGCTTTTCTTGTTTCACCCCGCTACGCGCCGTACTTTGAGCGATCCTCCGCGGGTGCGGTGTTGCTCGGCCCCGGGTTTCGGGACCTGGCCGCCGGACCCGCGACGCGTATCATGGTAGCCGACCCGCTTCCAGCACTTGCCCGCGCCCTCGAGGCACTCTATCCCACGGCACCGCCCCGCTGGACGGTGCACCGCTCGGCGCACATCGGTCCGGGCGCACGGTGGCACGGCCGGGTCACGATCGGGTCGGGCGCGATCCTGGGCCGCGATGTCCGGCTCGGAAGCGACTGTGTCATCGGCGACCATGTGCACCTCGAGGACGGAGTCGTGCTGGGCGACGGCTGCCGCGTGGAGGCGCACGCCGTGGTGCACACCGGTGCGGAACTCGGCCACCGCGTGCTGGTCCGGGCGGGAGCGCGAGTCGGCGGCAAGGGCTTCGCGTTCGTCGAGACCGGCGACGGTCACGTTCCCATTCGGCACGTGGGACGCTGCGTGATCGGCGACGACGTCGAGATCGGGGCCAACACGACCGTCGACCGCGGGAGCGTGGACGACACCGTCGTGGGACCCGGCACGAAGATCGACAACCTCGTGCAGGTCGCGCACAACGTGAGGATCGGCGCGCGCTGCATCGTCATGGCACAGGTGGGCATTGCAGGCAGCACGGTGGTCGAGGACGACGTCATGCTCGCCGGGCAGGCGGGCCTCGCCGACCACCTGACGGTGGGGAGCGGCGCGCGGGTCGCCGCCCAGAGCGGGGTAATCGGCGACATCGCCCCGGGAGACACCGTGTCCGGTTACCCCGCCCGCAGCCACCGCGCCGTGCTGCGGCAGGCAGTCGCGCTGGCACGCCTCACACCGCTCGTCCCGTCCATCGAAAGGATGATCGCGCGCAATGACCCAAGCTAGACGCTCCATCGCCAAGCAAGCGACCGTGCGGGGGACCGGCCTGCACACGGGAGTCGATGTCACCGCGAAGCTCATCCCGGGCGACGAGGGTACCGGCGTACGCTTCCGCCGCACCGATCTGGACGCGCCGCTGGAGATCGCGGCGCGGTTGGAGACGGTGAGCCAATTCGAGCGCCGCACCAGCCTGGGTGAGGGTGACGGCGTCGTCCACACGGTGGAGCACGTGATGGCGGCGGCCGCTGCGCATCAAGTCGATGATCTCGTAATCGAGCTGGATGGGCCGGAGCCGCCAGCGGGCGATGGCAGTGCGGCCCCATACTTTCGCGCGCTGGCCGACGCCGGCGTCACCGAAGTGGGGGGCGCGGCGACGGTCTATCGACCGACCGCCCCCGTGGTCGTGCGGGAGGGCGAGGCCACCTACCTCGTAGCCCCGAGCGACCAGCTGCGCCTCACCGTGACCGTCGAGTGGGATCACCCCATCATCGGGCGGCAATCGGGCGCGTACGACATCACGAGTGAGGCCTTCGAGCGCGAGCTCGCCGGCGCGCGCACCTTCGGCTTCGTCGCCGAAGCCGATGCCCTGCACGAGCAGGGGCTGGCGCTCGGAGCGTCGCCGGAGAACACGATCGCGCTGTCCGAGACCGAAGTGGAGGGCACCGAGTTACGCTGGCCCGACGAGTTCGTGCGCCACAAGGCCGCGGACCTGTTGGGCGACCTTGCGCTCATGGGCGGCCGTCTGGAGGCCGACGTGGTCGCGTTCCGGCCTAGCCACCGCGGCAACCTCGCGCTGGCGCGCACCCTCAAGCGGGTCTCGGGACTGAAGGCACCGCCGGTCGCCGGCATCCAGGAGATCCTGGGAGTGCTGCCGCACCGCTATCCGATCCTGCTGGTGGACCGGATCATCGAGCTCGTCCCCGGAGAGCGGATCGTCGGCATCAAGAATGTGACGTTCAACGAGCCGTTCTTCCAGGGCCATTTCCCCGGACATCCCGTCATGCCGGGGGTGCTCATCGTGGAGGCCATGGCGCAGACAGGCGGCATGATGCTGATGGACCAGATCGGCGATCCGCAAAGCAAGGTCGTGTACTTCATGTCAATCGACAACGTGAAGTTCCGACGCCCGGTGATTCCCGGAGATCAACTGCGCTTCGAGCTCGAGATGCTTCAGTTCCGCGGGAAGCGCTGTCGCATGCGCGGCGTTGGCTACGTCGACGGGCAGCCGGTGGCCGAGGCCGAGTTCATGGCGGCGATCGTGGATCGATGACGCCACGGTTCCATCCTACCGCGTTGATCGACCCCGACACGGAGATCGGGGCCGACGTCACGATCGGGCCGTACGCGGTGATTGGACCGCGAGTGACCGTGGGGGACGGCACCGCCATCGGGCCGCACGCCATGATCCAGCAGGACACGCGGCTGGGGCGCCGCTGCACCGTCGGGGCCGGCGCCGTGCTGGGTGCCGACCCGCAGGACGTAAAGTACGAGGGTGAATCCACGTGGCTCGAAGTGGGCGACGAGACAATCATCCGCGAATACTCCACGCTGCACCGGGGCACCGAAGCCCGTGGCAAAACCAGCATCGGGCGCCGCTGCTTCCTCATGACCTACGTGCACGTGGCACACGACTGCCTGCTCGAGGACGAGGTCACCATCGCCAACGCGGTCCAGCTCTCGGGGCACGTGACGATCGAGGCACATGCCACTGTGAGCGGATTGAGTCCGGTCCACCAGTTCGTGCGGATCGGAACGTACGCGTACGTGGGCGGGGGCTCTCGTGTTCCCCAGGACGTCCCGCCCTACACGACCGCCGTGGGCAACCCGCTGAGGCTGTACGGCCTCAACACGGTGGGCCTCACACGCGCCGGATTCTCCCCACAGGTGCGCCTCGCACTCAAGCAGGCCTACCGCCTGCTATTCAACTCCGACCTCACCCGGTCGGAGGCCGTCGAGCGCGTGCGGCGCGAGCACGGGGCCGTCCCCGAAGTGCTGCGCCTGGCAGACTTCGTGGCGCACTCAGAGCGCGGGGTGCTCGTGTGACACGCATCCTCGTCTCGGCGGGGGAGCCGTCGGGCGACGCCCACGCCGCCGCCGTGGTGGCGGCCCTCAAGCAGATGACTCCGGAGTTGGAGATTGAAGGCGTCGGCGGCCCCAGGATGGAGGCCGCAGGTGTGGAGTTGGTGTCGGGCATCGAGCAGCTCGCCGCGGTCGGGCTCGCCGAGGCGGTGCGGACCCTGCCGGCACACTGGCAGCTGCTGGCCCGGCTCAAGCGACGGCTGGCGAGCGGGCGCTACGACGCGCTGGTGGTCGTTGACTACCCGGGCTTCCACCTCCGACTCGCGGCGGCCGCCCGCGCAGCCGGCGTTCCGGTGCTCTACTACATCGCGCCACAGGTATGGGCCTGGGGCGGCTGGCGCTTGCGCCGCATCCGGGAGCTGGTGCAGGCCCTGGCGGTCATTCTCCCCTTCGAAGAGCAGTACTTCGGCGCACACGGCATTCCCGCCACCTTCGTGGGCCACCCGCTGCTCGATCGCCCGGCGGGGCCCTCGCGAGCGGAGGCCCGCCGCGCACTGGCTCTCGATTGCGAACGACCTGTGCTCGCGGTTTGTCCCGGCAGCCGCTCCGCCGAGGTGAGGCGTCTGCTACCGACCTTCCGTGATGCGGTACGGCAGCTACGGCGCCGTGTGCCCGGGCTCGAGGCCGTGCTGCTGGACGCGGCGGGGATGGTGCGCGGGGAGATCCCCGAGTGCGCCACGTGGCGGGGGGAGAGCGCGACGCTGTTCGCCGCGGCCGACGCCGGCCTGTGCAAGTCCGGCACGACGACCCTCGAGGCCGCCCTCGCCGGCATGCCCATGGTGATCGCGTACCGGATGCATCCCGCCACCTTCGCCATCGCCCGGCGCGCCGTGCGCGTGCCGGACATCGGGCTGGTGAATCTGGTTGCGGGGCATCGGGTGGCTCCCGAGCTGGTGCAGCGGGCGGCCACAGCCAAGGCCTTGGCCCGCGCCGTGCGCCCCCTCCTCGAGGGCGACAGCAAGGAGGGCGCTGTGCAGCGCGAGGCGTTCGCGGCCATCCGGGCCGCCATGGGACCTCCCGGCGCGGCCCGGCGCGTGGCGCAACTGGTGCAGGGACTGGCCGCATGAGGAATACCGTGGCGGCAGTGACCCGGTGGATCGCGACCCTACTCGCCTCGAGCTGGCGGCTCGAGGTCGCCGGCGAGGAGCATGTGTCCAAGCTGCGGTCGGCTGGCGAGCGCATCATCTACGCCGTGTGGCACGGCGCTCTGCTCCCACCGCTGTGGCACCGTCGCCGCCAGGGCATCACGCTACTGGTGAGCTCCCACCGCGACGGCACCCGACTCGCCGACGCCGCACGCCGCTGGGGTTACCGTGTCGCCTTCGGATCCAGCACGCGCGGGGGCAGCGGCGGCTTGCGCAGCGTGGTACGAACATTGACCAAGGGCACGGAGGTCGCGTTCACACCGGACGGTCCCCGCGGGCCGGCCCGCGTCGCGAAGCCCGGGGCGGTTGCCGCGGCGCAGCACGGCGAGGCGTTCATCGTGCCGATCGGCGCGGCCGCCGAACCGGCATGGCGCGCATCCTCATGGGACGACTTCACCGTCCCGCAGCCGTTCTCCAGGGTGAGGCTCGTGTACGGCGAACCCTTCCGCGTGCCCAAGGGCACGGCAGGACTGGAGTGGGGCACCGCACGCCTCGAGGAGGCGCTCTCCGCGGTGGAGCACGAGGCCCGATGCTCTGGGTAACACGCTGGCTGTGGCGCCGAGGCCCGCTTTCAGCCCGCCTCGCGCGCCTGCTGCTCATGCCTCCGGCATGGGCCTATCGCAGTGTCACCGCCGTGCGGGCCT
>JBDGXT010000324.1:0-2388 GCA_039584455.1 Gemmatimonadota bacterium | reverse complement strand
GGAGGCTCGACAGCAGGTTCTCGGCCCGCTTGACGCCCCAGGGATCGCGGCGTGCGGTGTCGGGTACGTCCGGCGCAGCCTCAGGCTGAATGCTCGGGTCTGTTGGGCTGACCACGGCTCCTCTATTCGTGTTGCGGGCGCACCCTTGGGGGCATGTAAGCAAAACGCCCGTGAAAAACCCGTAAGTGGATCGTTAAGACTGACTTAGACTTACGTTGCTTTCGCCTCCGCCGTTGCCCATCACCACCCGGTTCCCACCCGCTGCCTTGGCCCGGTACAGCGCCTTATCGGCGATGTCGAGCGCATCCAGGGGCTCGCCAATAAGAGGGTTGTAGCTGGCAGCCCCCACCGAAACGGTCACCGCTCCTTCAGTATATCCCAGCGCGCGGCCCACGGCCTCGACCGACTCCCGCACCACCTCACCCACGTGCCGCACCCCTTCGATGCCGGTCGCTACCAGGATGACGACGAACTCGTCGCCCCCATACCGTGCCGCCACATCGGTTTTTCGCACCACCCGCGTGAGCTCGCGGCCCACCGACGCCAGCACCTCGTTTCCCGCCTCGTGTCCGTGGTGGTCGTTGACCAGTTTGAAACGATCGAGGTCGAGAAACAGTAGGCCGAAGGGCTCCTGCGTTCGCTCGCTCCGCGCAACCTCTTGCGAGAGGCGGTCTTGGAGCACTCGATAGGTCGAGAGCCCCGTGAGTTCATCGATAGCGGCCTGGCGGCTCGCCTCCTCTGCCCGACGCTCCATATGGGGCGGGCATTGTCTAAACGTTGCTCTACCACACAACAACGCCGTGGCGAACGTCACACAATTGGCGTACCCGCAGGCCCCGCAATCCCAGTGGGCCCCGCCCGGTGCCGTGCCGATCCGATCGATCACCTCCTCGAGCTCCTGGTCGGACGGCCGGCGTCCGTTGCGGAAGAACTCGAACGACGTGCCCACCTTTACCCGGACCTCCGGCTCCACCACCGGGATCGGGCTGCGGGGCGGCTCGGCCTCCTCGGCCATGCGCCGGCGTCGGAACAGCTCGTGCGGCGGCCCCAGCAGCGGGTGATCGAGGCATCCCTCGCACGGCAGGATGTCCACGAACCCCAGGTCCACCTGGTCCACCGCCACGGCCTGAGCGATCACGTTCAGCGCCTTGAGCCCCCGCACCTTGCGGAACCGGCGGCTCGTTTGCGGCTCAAGCTTCAGCACCGGCAGCGGCAGCCCGCCAGCCGCGCTCACGTGGCGCTGCCGCACTTCCGGAATGCGCGTGAAGTACCGCCGCTGCTGCGCCACATCCACGCCCCGCACCGTGAACAGTTCCGCCAGCTCGTCGAACGTGACGAGCGCGTCCACGTCACCGTCGGCCTCGCCGACACACACGCCTGCGTACACGATCGGGACACTGGGCCCGTACAGCTCGCGGACGTAGGCAGCCTCGGCGGCCAACGGGGTCTTCACCGGTGCGAGGTACGGCACGAGTTCCGGGTAGTCGTGCCGGATCCGCTCCACCACCACCGGGCAGGTGGAGCGCACCATCGTCCCCCATCCTGGATCTGCAAAGAGCCGACGGTACTCCTCGGCGACCAGCTCGTCGCCCAGGACGCCGCGGTGCACCGTCCAGAAGCCTGCTGCGTAGCAGGCGTTTACGACCTGCTCGGGTGTGTGGGGGTGGAAGTGCACTTCCGCTTCCACACTCAACACCAATACCGCATCCCCGCGGGCAGCCAGCGTCAGCGCCTCGGTGAGGTCGCCGACGGCGTCAATGGCGTCGTGCGGACACGCCGGGACGCACGCTCCCGAACGGATACACGACTCGTCGACTATGCGTACGTCGTCGCCGTCGACCGCAATCGCCTGCGCCGGACACGCCCTCACGCATGCCAGGCAGCTAACGCACTTGTCGTTTATCTCAAAGCGCACGTCTCGGCTGGCCCGGGCGCGGGGCCGGTGCAAACGAGGTTCGCAGGGCGACGGACACTATGGGCCTCAAGTGACGTCCTGTCAATAGGTTGGCATAGCCCAACCTGCCCCTGTTCGAGCCCGTCTTGGAGGGTCCCAACGGGCCCAGGGGGGTGGCCGGATGGCCACGAGATAGGCCTAGAATAGCACCGGAAACGGCACCCCGATACCTCTCCCCCACATCGGGCAAACGGCTGTCCTGGAAGCGCCTTGGAGCCCTCGCATGCCCTGGAGCGCCGCTTCTGAGACCGGGCCACTCGGGGGCTCCTGCGACTATATGTTTTACAATAATAATTTATTGTTTTACAATAATCCCATGGCTATCGTCGTGCGGCTGGATCGGCTCCTTCTCGAGCGCAGAATGACCCTCACCGAGCTCGCCGAGCGCGTGGGGATCACCATCGTGAACCTGTCGATCCTCAAGACCAACAAGG
>JBDGXT010000323.1:0-4001 GCA_039584455.1 Gemmatimonadota bacterium | reverse complement strand
ACGAACCGGTTGCGGATCTCAGCCGCCAGTTTCTTCCACTGCATCGTCGCCCACGCCGAGAAGCCGTCGAATGAGGCCGGTCTGCACGTCGTCGTCCCAGAGGGTCGCGCCGATCACCTTCTTCACGATGACCCCGTGCCGGTCGATCACGAACGTCTCGGGCACGCCCGTCGTCATGTAGCTCCGCTCGATGCGGCGGCTCTGGTCGTGATAGATGGGGAAGGTCAGCGCCCGCTCGTCGGTCCACGCCTTCACCTGGTCGGTGTCCGCCTGGTCCACACTCACCGCCATGACCTTGAGACCGTGGGGGGCCAGCTCGTCGTACAGGCGCTGGATCGACGGCATCTCCGCCTCGCACGGTGCGCACCACGTGGCCCAAATGTTGAGCAGCACGACCTCGCCCTCGTGGCGGTCGAGCCCCACGGTATCGAGCGTCACCACGTCGACCGCCCGGAAACCGGGCGCGTCGCTCTGCACCCCTACCGGCCTCAACGCCGGCGAGAGCGCCATGCCTGCGAGCAGACCGCCGCCCAACAGCGCGACGATCGCGATCACCAGAATCCACTGTCCTCGTTGCGTCATCTCAGGCTACCGCCATACAGCGTTTACGTAACTCCTTCAAGGCGGCGCCGGGGTCGTCGGCCCCGAAGATGGCCGAGCCGGCCACGAACGTGTCGGCCCCGGCCCCGTGCGCCTGGCCGATCGTGTCGCGCGAAACCCCGCCGTCCACCTCCAGGTAGGCACGGCTCTCGGCTTCAGCCAGCAGCCGGCGCGCCCGCGCGATCTTGTCGGTCGCCGCTCCAATGTACTGCTGTGCGGGGAACCCGGGGTTCACCGTCATGATCAGCAGCAGGTCGAGGTCGTCGACCACCTCGGCGGCGAGCGAGAGCGGCGAGCCCGGATTGAGGGCCAGCCCCGCCAGCATGCCGCGCTCCCGTACCTGGGCGAGCTGCCGTTGTACGTGCACCGTCGCCTCGGGATGCAGCGTGAACACCGCGGCTCCCGCGTCGGCAAACGGCTCGATGTACGCCTCGGGGCGCTCCACCATGAGATGCACGTCGATCGGCAGCTCGGTGATGCGCTTGAGTGCCGCGATCAACCCGGCCCCGAACGTGAGGTTGGGGACGAAGTGCCCGTCCATCACATCCACGTGGATCCAGTCGGCGCCCGCCGCCTCGACCTCCTGCACTTGCTCCGCCAGGCGGGCCAGGTCGGCACTCAAGACGCTGGGCGCGATCCGAATCGCATTGCTCATGGCGTTCTCCGACGCGCGATGGTGATGTTGATGGCCGTGCCGGGCGCCGCCAGGGTGCCCGGGGCCGGCCGTTGCTCCAGCACCGTGCCCGGCTCCGCGACCTGGTGCGTGCGCCGCACCGACGTGCCCAGCACGAGGTTCACCTGTTCCAGCACCACCTCCGCCTCGATCTCCGACAGCCCGGCGAGGTTCGGCACGGTGATGGTCGGGGCCCCCACGCTCACCACCAGGGTCACCCCGTTGCCGGGGAGCAGGGTCGAGCCGGCGGGTGGTCGGGTGTTCACCACTACCCCGCGCGGCACCGGAGCCTGGGTGGAATCTATCGAACGAATGCGCAGTCCGGCGGCCGCAATGAGCTGGGCCGCCAGCACCGCGTCGTACCCCACGAGATCGGGCACGGGCACCCGCTGCGGCCCGCCGCTCAGCGTCACGTCCACCGAGGTGCGCTCGGGCACCGCCATGCCGGGAGGCGGGTCCTGCCACACGACCTCGCCCCGCGGGGCCTCGGGGTGGGTGGCCGAGTGAGTGTCGCCCACCGCCAAGCGGGCGTCGCTCAGCGTCTGCAGGGCGTCGGTCCGGTTCATCCCCAGCAGGCGCGGCACGGGGACGTTCGACGCCAGAATCGGGGCCGGGAAGATGATGAGCGCCGCGATCACGTACCCGCCGACGAAGGCGCCGACCAGCACGGTCGCCGAGACGGCGAGCTTGCCGCGGGTGGGCAGCACCGCCAGCCGCCGGAGCGGCCGCATCAGCGGCTCGAGCCAGCCGGTCCAGTCCGTCCCACGGGGTTGGTGCCGTCGAAATCTCATCGCGTCCGTCTCAGTCGTGCGGCGAACCCGCCGTCGGTGCCCGCGTCGGGTGGAAAGATGAACAGATCCTCGCCGTCGCGCTCGTACTCGGGGTGCCGCGCCAGGAAGCCGTCCACCCGTTCCTCGTTCTCCTCCGGCTCGAGCGAGCACGTGAGGTACACCAACAGCCCCCCCGGGGCGACCACCGGTGCCGCGCCATCCAGAATCGCCGCTTGCCGCTCCGCCGAGCGCTCGATGCGCTTCACCGAGAGGCGCCAGCGCGCGTCGGGGTGCCGGGCAATCGTGCCGGTCGCCGTGCACGGAGCGTCCACCAGCGCGACCTCGGTGCCCCCGTCGGCCAGGGGCGGCTGCCGTGCGTCGGCCAGCATTAACGATACATCGGGCGCCACCCGGGTCACGGTCTCCCGCAGCCGGCCCAGCCGGTCCCGCCGCAGCTCCCCGGCCACCACCGGGCCGCGCAGCGCCAGGAGCGCGGCTTTCCCCCCCGGGGCGCCGCAGGCGTCCCACACCAGGGTGCCGTCGGGGATCGCCGCGAACTCGAGCAGTCGCGCCTGGGCCGGGTCCTGCACCAGGAAGGCGCCCTCGCCGAACCCCGGCAGCTGCCACACGCGCGACGGCGTCACCGCGAGCCCGGCCCCGAACGGAGCCTCGTCGAAGGCAACGTCGCGCTCGGTCAGCGCGTTCCGCAGCCGCTCCGCGCTCCAGCGCGCCGGCCGCAGCACCAGTTTGGGGCGCGTGTTGTTGTGCGCCAGCAAGGCCTCGGTGCGCTCCGGGCCGAAGCGCATGAGCCAGCGATCCACCAGCCACCCCGGGTGGGAGTAGCGCTGGGCCAGGCCCAGCGGCGCCGTGTCGGCGTCGCTCTCGTCCTCGCGTGCCAGGCGACGCAGCACTGCGTTCACCAGCCCGGCGCCCTTGCGCCCGGTGACCAGCTTGGAGACCTCGACCGTGGCTCCCACCGCCGCGTAGGACGGCACCCGCGACAGCTTGAGCAGTTGGTACGCGCCGATGCGCAGCAGGTCCTGCAGGTCGGGTGCCGTACCCTGCCAGTCGCCCGAGACGAGCGGCGCCAACCGGCCGTCCAGCTCGTCGCGCGACCGCAGCACGCCGGCAGCAATCTCGTGGGCCAGACGGCGGTCGTCGTCGTCGAGCCCCTCGACCGCGGCCGCGAGGGCCGCATCGAACGGTTGGTCGTCGCGGACCTGCCGCAGGATCTCCAGGGCGGTGCTGCGGGCGGGCGTGCCCGAGGCCACCGTCAGTCCAGCATGCCGGTCGTGGGACTCGATGGGACCGCGATCTCCCGGCGCGGCATGCGACCGGCGAGGTAGGCGAGGCGGCCGGCCTCCACCGCGTGGCCCATGGCGCTGGCCATGGCAACGGGATCCTGGGCCTGGGCAATGGCCGTGTTCATCAGGATGCCGTCCACCCCCTGCTCCATCGTGAGGCACGCATCGGAGGCGGTGCCCACGCCGGCATCCACGATGACGGGCTGCGACAGGCGGCGCTTGATGGTGCGCACGGTGTAGGGGTTGATGAGACCGAGCCCGCTGCCGATGGGAGAGGCGAGCGGCATGATGGCGGCACACCCGGCGTCCTCCAGCCGGAGCGCAGTGATCAGGTCCTCGTTGGTGTACGCCATCACCGTGAACCCTTCATCGACTAGGACGCGTGCCGCGCGCAGCAGCCCGTCCACGTCGGGCAGCAAGGTCTCCTCGTCGCCGATCACCTCGAGCTTGATGAACTCGTTGAACCCCGCCTCCCGGGCGAGCCGCGCGTAGCGGATGGCGTCGTCGGCGGTGTAGCACCCGGCGGTGTTGGCCAGGAGGAAGACCTTGTTGGGGTCGAGGTGATGCAGCATCCCCTCTTCCTTGGTGCGGTCCAGATCCACGCGGCGCACCGCTACGGTTACCACCTCGGCGCCCGACGCCTCGATGGCCCGC
>JBDGXT010000322.1:0-2395 GCA_039584455.1 Gemmatimonadota bacterium | reverse complement strand
CCCATGTTGACAGGCTCGCTCCACGTATCGTTCGCGCTGCGGAACACGACGTAGTAATCGGGACCGCCCCGTCCGTCTTCCCTGCCCCCTGTGCACACAATGAGATAGCTCTCGTCGGGTGCGATGAAGGCGTTGTACTGCGAGGGGGTCGAGTTGACCTCGGCGCCGAGGCGCTCGGGCTCGGCGTACTGCCCGCCCACCAACCGGGAGCGGTAGATGTAGCTCTCGCGCGAGCCCACCGCGTTGCGGGTGAAGTAGAGGGTCCCGTCACGCGTGACGGAGGGGAAGTACTCCTCGTCATCGGTGTTCACCGGCGGGCCCAGGTTGTACGGCTCGCTCCACCCATCGCCCGCTCGGTCCATCACCCAGATGTCCTGGTTTACCCACGCGCCGATTTGCTCCTCGGGCACCGACCCGCCATCGCGCGGCCGCGTCGAGAGGAAGAAGAACCGGCTCCCGTCGGGCGAGATGTGCGGCTCGAGGTTCAGGTATTCGGGGTTGCGCGAGAACGGCGCCACCTCCGGCCTCGTCCAGCGCCCCCGCACCCGCTTCGTTTGCATGATCACGCTGTAGCCGCCCACCATCACCCCGTAGTACAGCTCGCTGCGGTCGGGCGTGATTGCCATGTCACGCGTGTACATCCCGGTCGTAACGATTCCGGGTGCGAACAGCTCGGCACTGTCCCCCGGAGGGGCCTGCTCCAGGTACTCCCCGCCGAGGACCGGGAAGTCGTCGGTGCTCGGCGGCTCGCAGCCAGTGAGGCCGACGCCGCAGATCGCCATCGCGGCCGCTTGGGCCGCGTGTCTGATCAGGTGGGTCATCGGCCCTACCCGCGCCCCCCCGGCAGCGCGCCCTTGCCGCCCTCCGCTTGCCCCCGCGTGAGCATCCGCTCGGTGAACTCGACGCGCTCGTACAGGTCCACCATCCCCTCGCGTAGCTCGCGTACCTCGTCGCGCAGCGAGTCCACGGCCTCGGTGAGCTGCTCCACCTCCTGCCCGCCACCTTTCGCGAGCTTCGTATGCCGCAGGTGGCTGTACCGCATCTTCATGCCGATCAGGATCATCGCCCCGATGCCGGTCAGCGCGGCAACCGGGCCCAAGACCTCCACGACTGCTGGATCCATGTGTCCGCTCCTCTCGGGGCGGCCCGACGCCGCCCATCACCCCTACGGCCCGAGACATCGAGAGGTTTTGCCGCCACTATCCCCGGGCCCCCGGCCGAGACTCCGGCTCGCAAGATGGACTCGATGCCGAGTGGGCGCGACGCAAAAAGGGCGCCGACCCAGCGGCCGGCGCCCGTCACTGCCTGTGCACGTCCCGAAGTCCCAATCACCCAGGATTCGATGCGATGTACGGACTCGTTCCGGCCGCGTGATCGGTGATGTCCCGGATCCCCTTCACATCGGGAATCGAACGCTTGAGCGCCGCCTCGATCCCCTGCTGCAGCGTCATCTTGGCCATGCCGCAGCCCTGGCACCCGCCCAGCATGCGGACCATCACCACGCCCTCTTCCACATCGATCAGGTCGACTTTCCCCCCGTGCTGCGCGACGGCAGGGTTGATCTGCGTCTTGAGCAGCTTGTCGACCGCCTCGAATATCTGATCGTCAGTCATGGACTCGCTCGCCTTTCGGCTACCCTAGAAGACTAGTCGGACCGGGCGCGTTCTCCAAACCGCCCTAGGGCATGCCCCCCTCCCGCAGGATCACCGCCGGCACGTCCCGCTCCGCCATGAAGGCGTTGAACGCCGGGATCTCCGTGTCCACGATGTCGGTCAGCCGGTCGAGCTGCACCTGAAGCAAGGCCGAGAGCTCCTCGAACACCGCGTACGACTGGTCGGTCGGCCTGGCGTCGGCGCTGGCCACCGCGCCCGTGAGTCCCGCGATCTTGTTGTTGAGCCGGATCGGGAAGTTCAGCGGATCCTGCCGGCTGCGGTTCTTGGTCTGATAGATCTCGGCCTCGATCTCGCCGAGCCGCGTGATCAGGTCCTTGCACTGCGCGTTGATCGTGTCCGCATCGGCGTGCCCTTCCACGCGTCCCATCACGCCTTGCAGCTGCTCCTTGACGTCGCGGATCCGGGTCACGGCCTCATTGGCGTCGGACACGCGGTCGCGGACGCGCATGAGGAGGGCGAACTGTGCTTCCAGGTCGTCCTGGCTCACGCCGAGCCGCGGGTCGGGCAGCAGCTCGAAGTCCCGGGTCTGCGACCAGTCGCCGGCGGAAAGCCGTACCTGGTACGTTCCCGGCACCGCCACCGGCCCGGCCACGGACCCGGCCCACATGATCATCCCCTCGAACCGCGTGGCGTCGGGGTAGCGGCCGTTCCACACGAAGCGGGTCATGCCGGCCTCCACCTCGAGCCGGTCAGCGCGCTCCTTGGCCTTGGTGGAGAACGTC
>JBDGXT010000321.1:0-4043 GCA_039584455.1 Gemmatimonadota bacterium | reverse complement strand
CACCAGGAGCCCGGCGAACTCGCCCTGCGCGCCCGCGTTGGGCTGCAGCGAGATCGCGGCGAACCCCGTGATCTCGGCGAGCTTGGCCTCGAGCTCCTCGAACATCTGGGTGTATCCCTGGGTCTGCTCGCGCGGTGCGAAGGGGTGCAGTGCGTTGAACTCGGGCCAACTCACCGCGGCCATCTCGGTTGCGGCATTGAGCTTCATGGTGCAGGAGCCAAGCGGGATCATCGCCGAGTTGAGCGCCAGGTCACGGTCCTCGAGCCGCTTGAGGTACCGCATCATCTCCGTCTCGGAGTGGTAGCGGTTGAAGACCGGGTGGGTCAGGTAGGGCGATGTCCGCACGAACGCGTCGGGGATGACCGGCTGCACGGCGTCGAGCAGCGCGTCCACCTCGACGTTGGCCTTGCCGAGACCGAAGACCTGTACCAGGTCGGCGACGTCTTCGAGCGATGTCGCCTCGTCGAGCGTGACGCCGACTTGCGTGTCGGAGATCGGCCGCAGGTTGATTCGGTGCTGCTTCGCCGCTGCATGCACCTTCTTCACCAGCGCCGGCTTCAGCTCTACGGTGAGCGTATCGAAGTACGCCTCGTGCACCACCGTGTAGCCGAGCTGCCGCAGCGCCTCCGCGAGCACTCTGGTGTGCCGGTGCACGCGCTCGGCGATGCGCCGGATCCCCTCCGGTCCGTGATAAACGCCGTACATGCCGGCCATCACTGCCAGTAGGACCTGGGCCGTGCAGATGTTGCTGGTCGCTTTCTCGCGCCGGATGTGCTGCTCGCGGGTCTGCAGCGCCATGCGCAGCGCGCGACGTCCCTTCGGGTCTTTGCTGATTCCGATGATGCGCCCGGGCGCGGTGCGCTTGTACTGCTCCTTGGTGGCGAAGTACGCGGCGTGTGGGCCGCCGTAACCCAGGGGTACGCCGAATCGCTGCGTGTTGCCCACCACGATGTCGGCGCCCCACTCGCCCGGAGGTGCGAGGAGGCAGAGGGCCAGAAGATCGGCGGCGACTGTCACGAGCGCGCCGGCCTCGTGGGCCCGTTCGACGACCGCGCGGTAATCGTCGATGTGACCGAACGTGCTCGGATACTGGAGCAGGATGCCGATGACGTACCCGTCGTAGCTGAACTCGTGCGCGTTGCCCACGACGACCTCGACACCGCGGGCTTCGGCGCGCGTCTGCACCACCGCGATGGTCTGGGGGTGACACCCTTCGTCCACCAAGAAGACCGGCGTGCCGTCACCCTTCGTGACACCGAGGCACATGGTCATCGCCTCGGCGGCGGCCGTTCCCTCATCCAGCAGCGAGGAGTTGGCGATGTCCAGGCCGGTGAGGTCGTTGATCATCGTCTGGTAGTTCAGCAGCGCTTCGAGCCGCCCCTGTGAGATCTCGGCCTGGTACGGCGTGTAGGCCGTGTACCAGCCGGGGTTCTCGAGGATGTTGCGCTGAATCACAGAGGGGACCACGCAGTTGGCGTAGCCCATGCCGATGTAGGAGCGGTACACCTCGTTCTTCGAGGCCAGCGCGCGGAGCGCCTGCAGCACCTCGTGCTCGCTCACGCCGTCGGGCAGGTCGAGTGCGCGGCCCAGGCGAATGTCCTCCGGGACCGCGGCGTCCACCAGGGCGTCCAGGGAATCCCGGACGAAATGGTCCGGGTTCGTGTCGAGCGTCTTGAAGTTCGTCATCGCGTCACAACCCTATGCGTGCAAACGCCCCGGGGGATCCCAGGGCGTGTCGTTGAACGATTCGCGCTGCCGGGTCCCCGTCCCGGCTACTCCCCGATGTGCTGCTTGTAGTCGGCCGCCGAGAGGAGTCGGCTCACCTCCCCGGGGTTGTCCATGCGGATCTTGATCATCCAGCCCTCGCCATAGGGGTCGCGGTTCACCAAGGCCGGGTCGCCCTCGATGGCCAGGTTGATCTCCACGATCTCACCAGCAACCGGACTGAACAACTCGGAGACGGCCTTGACCGCCTCGATCGTGCCAAACACGTCCATCTGGCTGAACTTGGCGCCGACTTCCGGTAGGTCCACATACACCACGTCGCCGAGCTCGCCCTGGGCGTAATCGGTGATGCCGACCAGGAACGTGGCGTCGTCGTCCCCCGGCTTCACGTATTCGTGTTCTTCGCTGTAATGCAGGTCTTCGGGAACGTCGGACATGGGAGTTCCGCCATTGGATAGGAGTGGCGAGGCGTAGGTTATCGGACCGTCCTCGGCATGTCAACTACCTCAATCGACCGCCTGAAACAGGTCCACGAGGACCCGTTTCGCCGGGACGGCGGCAGCAAACGTCTCGCGGTCCGGGGCCTCCGATGCCGTGGCTCGCTCGGCTTCGCCAAGGGCGGTCAGCGCCGCGGCTCGCACGTCGCGCCACGGGCGAACGTCGAGGCGAGCGTGCGTCGCGGTGCCGGTCTGTGTGTGCGCGGTGCAGAACAGCATTCCCGGTGCGTCCGCCTGGTCCCACGCACGGCGCGCCATGTCGCACAAGTCCGGCCGGCGGTGTCCCGTCGGTCCGGGTGCGATCGTTACGCTGGGAGACCGCTCGTGGATGAGCTGTGTCAGCGTGCCCACGAGCGCTTCCGGCTCGCCAGTACCCACCGCGCTCCCCAACGCGAAGGTCCCGCTGAGGCCGAGGGGCTCCACCGCGGTTGCCGTCGCGCTGGGCCCCACACACGCCAGCCATGTCTCCACACCGGCATCGGCGTAGCGAGCGAGCGCTCCCCCGAACGCGTGCACCGCCTCGCGCTGGTCCGTGGCGATGGCCAGGAGGGATCCGTGTTGGGGGGTCAGCTCGGCGGCGGCGCGCTTGCGGATTTCCCTCCACGCGGCGCGTGTGGCGGCCTCGAGTTCCTCCAGCGTTCCGGCGTTGTCGAGCACGATGCCGCTGCCGGCGCGCTTCTCTTCCGCGGGTAGCTGCGCGGCGATCATGCGTTCGGCGATCTCTCGTGTGAGGCCGCGCTCCTGCATGATGCGGTCGCGTCGCAGCGTCTCCGGCGCGTCCACCAGGATGACGACGTCGAAGCTGGCGGGATCGAGCACTTCGAAGAGCAGGGGAATGTCGTTGACCAGCACGCAGTCGCCGTGTTCCTCCGCGAGGAGTGCCCGCTCGGCGCGCCGCTGTTGCACCGCAGGGTGCACGATCTCATTCAGGGCGTTGAGCGCCTGGGCGTCGCGCATGGCCCTGGTCCGCAGCACCTCCCGATCGAGCGAGCCGTCGGGCTTCAGGATGTCGTCACCGAACTCGCGGGCGATCGCTCTCAGGGTGTCCGAGCCGGGAAGCTGCACCTCCCGCACGAGCTCGTCGGCATCGATGAGCGTCGCCCCCCACTGGCGTAGCCACCGGGCGACTGTGCTCTTCCCGGCACCGATGTTTCCAGTGAGGCCGACGTTCAACATGGCTGCTACAGCAGCGCCGTTTGATCCTCGTCCACGCGTGGCACCTGGTGGCAGTGCCGGCACCGCGCTTCGTACCCCTCGCTGCCACCCACCATGATGGTGGGCGAGTCGTACCGCGCCGGACGGCCGTCGATGAGTCGCTGGTTGCGACACGCAGGATTGCCGCACTTCACGCAGATGGCGTGGAGCTTGTCCACCACCTCCGCGATGCAGAGCAGCCGCGGCATCGGGCCGAACGGCTCACCCCGGAAGTCGGAGTCCGTCCCGGCCACGATGACGCGCCTGCCCCGCCCGGCGAGGTCGGTGCACACGTCGGCGATGTCGGGGTCGAGGAACTGGGCCTCGTCGATGGCGATGACCTCCGATTCGGGGCGGATCAGCCGGACGATCTCGGCCGAGGAGTCCACCGGCTGGGCCTCGACCGAGATGCCGTCGTGGGTGGTCACGGAGTAGATGCCGCCGTACCGCTCGTCGAGGTGGGACTTGAAGACCTGGACCCGCTTCCGGGCGATCACGGCGCGGCGCACGCGTCGGATGAGTTCCTCGCTCTTGCCGCTAAACATCACGCCGGTAATGACTTCGATCCATCCCGGCCGTACGCTGTGCAGCATGAGCCGCCCTTTCGGAGGGTGGTCGAGAGCCTAT
>JBDGXT010000056.1:0-11870 GCA_039584455.1 Gemmatimonadota bacterium | reverse complement strand
GCTCGCCATCAATTGCGAGACGTAGTCACTCATGAGGATCTCCTCCCAACCCCTTGGGGAACGTTGTCAGCCCTCTCTCAGTCCTGCTTCCTCACGTACGTCCCATCAAACCACGCGTACCACGTCGACCCGCCGTCCTTCGATTGCTCGATGAACTGACGGACCGAACCATCCCGTCCTCGAGCGTGCCCTCCACCGCGATGATGCCGCCCTGCCCATCCACCCACGTCTGCACCCACCGCTTTCGGATGGGGTCGTAGTAGTTGATGCTCTTCCCTTCACCGCCCCGGGCACTGGTCCAGTTCTCGAGCAGCAGGCAGCCCCCTAACAGCTTCTCGATTCGGTTGGTCCCGGCCTGCTGGCCCTCCGAGTCGAACACGTCCCACTCACCGACCCAGAAGTCGAACTGGCGGTGCGTCGTGTCCGCCTCGCACGGCGCCGGGGGCGGCCGGTCCTGACCGCTCACCGATGCAGGTCCCAGGACAGCGCCTGAGACTACCCCGACAAACATGAGCCTAACGTGAAGCGGCACTTAAAGATCCCTTTCAGTCGGGGTCCTGTCGCCCCCCGTCCTCCACCGCCCGAGCCAGCAACCCGGTTGTGCTTACCAGCACCTCGAACCGGGCCCGCTCGTTCGCCAGCATGAAGGTGGCCGAGCCGTACTCGGCATCGACCAGCGGCCTGAACAGCGGTGGGAACCGGCGGCGCAGCTCGAACATGTCCACCGGCTTGTCCTGCCGCAGGCTGAAGACCGTGCGGGGCCGCTCGAGCTCATCCTCGACGCTGGCGTAGCGGCCCGCCACCCGGTCGAGCTCGTACCCGGTGTGGAGCCCCAGGACGTTCGCCAGGGGCTTCCACTTCAGGATGTGGGCATCCACATAGAACTCGTCGCCCGCCAGGCTGAACGTGCGCTCGCTCCCGTCGGGCAAGACGAAGGTTGCGTTGAAGGTCTGGTCTCCGGTGGGACGGGTGCTCACCACCGCGACGACCTCCTCTCGGGTGAAGGCCCGGTACCCCTGGATCGCTACCGCCACCGTGGCGCTGAGGCCCGCGAGACTGAGCAGCAGGAAGCCCAGCGTGAGGCTCGCCGCGGAGCCGAACAGCCGTCGCCGCTTGAGCGCGCCGAGGCCGGCGAGGAAGAACCCTGCGGCCAGTACCACGAGGACGCCGGCGATGACCACCAATGGACTTGGCATGGGCTCAAGCTAATGGGGCCGGGCGACCGCCGTCATCACCGACCGGTCTCATCGGGAGGGTGACTGCCCTCGGACAGCTCCGCATCGCTCACATTCGTGAGGTTCTGGAGCTGGTCCTGCACCCGCGTGAGCTGTCGGCCCGACTCGCCGTACTGCTTGGCGGCGTGGTCCAGGTGGCGCCCCACCAGCTCATACGCCCGCTGGAAGCGGGTGACCTGCTGCTGCAGCCCACCGAGCGCCGCCAGGATCTCCTGGGCCCGCTGCTCGACCTCCAGTCCTCGCAAGCCATGCAGAATGGCGGCCAAATAGGCGTAGAACGTGTTGGGGGAAACCGGGATTACCCGGCGCTCCAGCGCGTAGGCCACCAAGCTGTCGTCGTCCGTCGGGTCCGCGCCCTGCACGACCGCCTCGTAGTAGACGTTCTCCGCCGGGATATACATCAGCGCGAAGTCGAACGTGCCCTCCTCGGGCCGGATGTATTTGTCGGCGATCTCGTCCACCCGATCCCGCAAGGAGCGCCGGAACGCGCGGCGCTCTCGCTCTGCCTCCTCACCGGTCGCGGCAAACGCGCGCTGGCACGCCTCCAGGGGAAACTTGGCGTCGACCGGTACGAGCCGGTCGCCGACCCGGATCACCGCGTCGACCCGCTCACCGCCAGCGAACCCGTACTGCGCCTCGTACAGACCCGACGGGAAGACCTGGCGGAGCAGCTCCTCCAACCAGACCTCCCCCAGCGTGCCTCGCAGCTTCGGCACCTTGAGGAGATCCTGGACCTCGGCGACCGAGCGCCCCACGGCTTCGAGGCGGGAGGTTGCCTCCACCAGCTGGATCAACCGCTCACGCACCTCGGCGAGGGAACGCGCCTGCTCGGCGCTCCCTTCAGCCAGCGCCCGGGGCACCTGCCCCTGGGCACCTACCAGCACGTCGAGACGGGTGCGCAGTTCCACGAGTTGCTGCTGGAGCAGCGCGACCCCGCCACCAGCGGCGCCACGCCACAGCACCACCAGCAGCACGATCATCAGCACGATCACCACGCTCAGGAGTGACACGCTCAGGGTGTCCACGATGTCCGGCCTCCCTGCCAACGGTTTGCCGATCAGCAATGTACGCCGGCCCGGCGCGAGAGGCACGAGCCCTAGACAACCCCCGACCAAGGGCCTTTCCTTCGGGAACTCACGAACCAATCCTCGGAGGTTCCGATGCGTCGGCTGGTCGTCGTCGTGCTCTGCGCCCTGTTTCTCACGCCCGCTCCCCTCTCCGCCCAGCAGTCGATCCGCGACTACACGCGCGGTATGGAGAAGCGCGATGGGTACTTCCCGCTCTACTGGGACGCCACCGGCGGGCGGCTCCTACTCGAGATCCCCAGGTTGAACGAGGACTTCCTGTACCTGACGTCGCTCGCAACGGGCCTGGGTGACACGCGGATGGGGCTGGATCGGGGGCTCATCGGCGGGGAGGGCATCGCCCGGTTCGAGCGACACGGCCCCAAGATCCTGCTGGTGTTCACCAACCCGCGCTTCCGTGCGGTGAACACCGACAATCCGGCCCTCACACGCTCGGTCGAGGAGTCGTTCCCGACATCGACCGTCGCCGCCTTCGACGTGGTCGCCGAAGAGCGGGGTCGCGTGCTGGTGGACGCCACCGCTCACTTCTTGGCAGACCACATGGCGGTGGTGCGCCGACTGGAGGGAGCCGATCAGGGCCGCTTCTCCCTGGACCGCGATCGCAGCACCGTGTACCTGCCACGCACCAGGGCCTTCCCGCAGAACACCGAGGTCGAGGTGTCGCTGACGTTCACCTCGTCGAACCCGAGCTTCCGGATTCGCTCGCACGCTCCCGACGGCCGGGCCCTCACCCTGCGGCAGCACCACTCCCTGGTGCGGCTGCCGGACGCCGGCTTCACCCCGCGCGAGGGCGACCCCCACATCGGAGTGTTGCTCTCCTCCTTCTACGACTTCTCCCGCTCCCTCGACCAGCGCTACGAGAGCGGGTACGTCGCGCGGCACCGACTGCAGAAGCGAGACCCCGCGGCACCGATGTCGGAGCCCCTGGAGCCGATCATCTACTACTTGGACCGCGGCATTCCGGAGCCGTACCGCACCGCCTTCCGCGAGGGAGCGAGCTGGTGGAACAGCGTGTTCGAGGCGGCGGGCTTCGTGAACGCGTTCCGTGTCGAGGACATGCCCGACGACATGGACCCGATGGATGCGCGCTACAACGTGATCCAGTGGGTGCACCGCTCGAGCCCAGGATTCTCGATCGGGCCCTCGTACGTGGACCCGCGCACGGGAGAAATCATCAAGGCCGCCGTGCGGATGGACTCCTATCGCTCGCTCACCGACTACAACATCTACGCGGGTGCGATGCTCGACAGCTGGCTCACATCGCTCGACTCTATGGTCACCGGTGAGGAGTTCGCCATGGCGCGGCGCCGGCAGCACTCGGCGCACGAAGTGGGACACACGCTTGGTCTAGCGCACAACTTCATCGCCGCGAGCTACGGGCGGGCCTCCGTCATGGACTACCCCGGGCCCCTGATCCGCCTGGTGGACGGCCACATCGACGTCTCCGAGGCGTACCGCGACGGGCCCGGCGTGTACGACTCGATCGCCATCCGCTACGCCTACACGCAGTTCGCCGATCCCGCGTCCGAGGCCGAGGGCCTCCAGGCCGTCGTGCGCGAGGCCATCGAGAACGGGATCAAGTTCAACACCGGGCCAGACAACGCGATCTGGGGCTCCTTCCCCGAGGTCACCCAGTGGGTGAACGGGAGCGACGCGGTGGAGGAGCTGGCCAGGGTTATGGACGTGCGCCAGGCGTTGATCGACCAGTTCGATGAACGGGCGATCCGCCCCGGGGAGCCGATGGCATGGCTCAACCAGCGATTCGTGCCCGTGTACCTGCACCATCGCTACGCCCTGGAGGCTGCCATCAAGGCGGTGGGAGGAATGGAGTTCGCCTACGCGGTGCGGGGCGACGGGCTGTCGCCCACGACGATCATCCCGCCGGAGCGGCAGCGCCGCGCCCTCGAGTTGGCGCTGGACGCGCTGGAGCCGGAGGAGCTGGCAATTCCCGAGCGCGTGCTGGCCCTCATGGCGCCGCGCGCTTTCGGGTATCAGTCCGACGAATGGTTCTTCGGCTCCGATGCGTACCCGGCATTCGACCAGCTCGGGGCCGCTCGGACCCTCTCGGGCATGGTGATCGGCGCCTTACTGGAGCCACGCCGGGCCGCGCGACTGGTAGCGCTCCATGCCCGCGACGCGGAAGTGCCGTCGCTCGAGGAGGTGATCGCACGCGTGCTGGAACGCACCTGGGCCGCTCGGACCTCGCGTGAGAGTGCCGTGCTGCACCGCGTGGTGCAGCGCGTCGTGGTGGACGAGCTGATCGACTTGGCGAGCGATCCCGACGCTACCGTGGAGGTGCGAGGCGGGGCCGAATGGGGATTGCGCTGGGTCTTCGAGCAGATTCAGACGCAACAGCCACGCCTCCCCGAGGAGGAGGCCCATCTCCAGCTCACGTGGGCCGACATCGATCGGTTCCTCAACCGGCGAGACGCACCGACGGAGCGCAGCCGGCCGCGCAACGCCCCGCCCGGAACACCCATCGGGCAGTAGCAGCCGACCGGCACCGAGCCACATGAGAAAGCCCCGGGCCTCAGGGCCCGGGGTTTCTCGTTTCAGGTCGCGAGGCCCTCGTCCCTACGGCAGGAACAGGTCGGCCAGCTGCTGCGGCAGTCCCCGGTAATCGAGTGGCGTCGTGTTCGCCGTCACCACTACGACGACTTCGTCGTCGGGATAGATGAGCAGCATGGAGCGGCCCCCCACCGAACCCCCGCTATGGCTCACGACGCGCCGGTCGGCGTGGTCCAGGCCGACGCGCCAGCCGATCCCGTATCCGGTCACCTCTCCGTCCGCCGTCTGCTGCGAGGTCCACAGGAGTTGTATGGTCTCGCGCTCGAGCGGCACGGCTCGCGTCATGGCGCAGCCGAATCGCGCCAGGTCCTGCGCCGTGGACAGGTACCCGCCGCCCGCCAGCTTGTACAGGTTGTCGACGTAGGGGGCGTTTCCGATCGTGCCGCCCTCACTCCGCTCGTAGAACCGGCTGCGCCAGGGGACCAGCAGCAGGGGATCGTCCGCCACCGTGCTGCGCAACCCCAGCGGATCGAGCACGTGCTGGCGCATGTAGGTGCGGTAGTCCTCTCCTGAGGCCCCTTCGATGATCACGGAGATCAGGTTCCAACCGTAGGTCGAGTAGCGGTACCGGGTGCCCGGCTCGAACAGCAGCGTGTCGTCGGCGAAGATCGTGAGCCCCGCCTCCAACGACGGGTACCGCATCGCGCCGTGGAACTCACTCTCCCGATAGTGGCGGATGCCGGCAATGTGCCCCGCCAGCTGCCGTGTGGTGATCGGCGCCCGCTTCTCCGGGAACGACGGGACGTACCGCTGGATCGGCGCATCGAGGTCGAGCCGTCCCGCTTCGTACAGCTGCCCTATCGCAACGGCCGTGAGGGACTTAGCGATGCTTCCGATCCGGAACTTCGTGGTGGGCGTCACCGGCGAGCGGTTCTCCAGGTCGGCGTAGCCGAACCCTTCGGTCCAGACCAGCTCGCCGCGCGCGCCGACGGCGACCGACAGGCCCACGACGTCGTGCGTCTCCATGAACGTCTGGACCAGGGTGCGCGCCGAGTCGATCTGCGCCGCATGCCGGCTCGACGCGACCCCGACCGTCGTGGGTGCGTGGATCTGGGCCACGGCCGGCGTCGCGAGCCACAGTGCCGTCGCCAGGACGGAGAGAGAGCATTTCATCATCATGGCACCCCCTGGCGCTGCCGTTGCAGCGCGTGGGTCCACCTACTGCTTGATCGTCGGATACTCGACCCCGAGCTGCTCGAGGTACGTGTCGAACCGGATCGGATCGTACCGCAGCTGCTCCAGGACCGGACGGTACTGCTTCATCTTCTCGGCATTGAGGTGCGTGGGTGGCGGAGTCCCCTCCGGAATCAGGGAGACCCACTGGATGTCCTTCGTCTGCACCTCACTATGGTAGCGCTTGGCCTCTTCCAGCAGCGCAGCATCGGCTACCAGCTCGATGGCCGTCATCGCAATGACCCGGCTGGCGTAGTTGGAGCCCTTATGCGCGATCGGCGTGGCCATCGCGATGGCGGAGGACCAGTGGTGCCCCGTCGTCCCCGGGATGTTGGCGGGATAGCGGAGCCGCACGGTGGGGATGTTCCACGACACCTCGGCGATGTCGTCGCTGCCGCCGCCCATGCCCTGATCGGCTTCCTGCAGCGTGTCCACCTCGGTGCGGAGCCCGATCGTGTCGCGCCCCATCTCACGCTGCACCGCCTTCGCGAGTGCGAGGTCGGCCGCCGACCACTCGGGCATGCCGACCGCGTCGATGTTGGCCTGCATCCGCTCTGCCATCGGCTTGCTCATGGTGGACGGCCAGGCGGACCCGAGGATGCGCTCCTGCACGGTCGTGCTGGTCATCATGGAGGCGGCTTCAGCCATGGTCTGGCCCAGCTCGTGCAGCGCCTTGATGCGCTCGTAGTCCAGCTCGCGGAAGTAATACCAGACCGACGCCTCCGACGGCACGACGTTTGGCTGGCTCCCGCCGTTCACGATCACGTAGTGCGATCGCTGGTGTAGCCGCAGGTGCTCGCGGCGGAAGTTCCAGCCGGTGTTCATCAGCTCCACGGCGTCGAGCGCGCTGCGTCCCGCCCACGGCGAGCCCGCCCCGTGCGCCGACTTGCCGCTGAAGGTGAAGATGGTCGAGACCAGCCCCGAGCCGCGGATCCCGTACGTGGTGGACATCCGGTTGCTCACGTGCGTCGAGAGCATGGCGTCCATGTCGGTGAACAACCCCGCCATCACCATGTACGTGCGGCTCGACACCAGCTCTTCGGCCACGCCCGGGATCACCCGGATCTCCCCCGGCAGCTGGTGCCGCTCCATGACGCGCTTCGTCGCGATCGCCGCCACGATGTCCACGGCCGGCGCGCTGTTGTGGCCCTCGCCGTGGCCCGGCCCGCCGGGGATCAGGGGATCGTGATAGGCGACGCCGGGCCGCTGCGATGTCTCCGGTAGGCCATCGATGTCGCCCATGATGCCGATCACGGGGCTGCCTTGGCCCCACCGGGCGATGTAGCAGGTTGGCATCCCGGCGCATCCGGTCTCGACCGTGAAGCCCTCGTTGCGCAGAACGCCCGTCAGGTACTCGACGGTCCAGTGCTCCTGGAAGCCCAGCTCCGAGAAGCTGAACACCATGTCCACGATCTCCTGCGAGAGCCCCTCGAGCGACGCCGCCTCCTGCGCCACTTCGTGCCTGAGCTCCTCCAGAGTCGGGGCCTGCTGCGCGGCGGCGGGCGCCGCGAGGAGCGCGAGCGCCAGGGTCGCGCTGAGCCTGCGAGTGTACGGAGTCGTCATCTCAGTGTCCTCGGCGAGTGTTGCTGAGGGTTGCCGTCACATGCCAAACCAGTATGCCAGCTTCACGGCGAACACGTTGGCACCGGGCGCATCGAACGCGTCCACCAAAGCCGTCGTGAGCCTGAGCGGGCCACCCGGAAAATCCTGGCCGCGGTTCTGCTGCCACACGACGAACAGCGTGGATCCCGGACGGAATTCCCAACGGAGCACCACGTTGGTGCGGAAGGAGACGACCCGAAAATCGGGGTCGGAGAACTCGAAGTCCACGTCCCCGTCCCCATCGACGTCCACCTCCACCGGCTCGTCACCCCCGGGGCGGTACATCCGGTCCGGACCCAGCGGGTCGAAGCGATCTTCGTAGTTCGGGGCTTTGGGGTCGGCCGCCAGCTTGATGACGTCGTATACCCCTGACGAGCCGAAGGGCTCGGCGTAGATCTCCAGGGAGAGGCGCGGCGTGATGGCGAAGTCGGCCCGGATCTCCATGGAGATGTCGCGGCGGTCGATCTCTCCCAGCACGTAGTAAGTGGAGTCGGCGTCTTCCGGCGTTCGCTGCGTGATGTACTGCCGGTCGTTCTTGGAGAGGCCCAGCCCCAGCTCCACGCTCATGGAGAAGGACCCGGGAGGGCGCCACCGCACCCCGCCCCCGAGGCCCCACGCGTCGGCACCGGTCAACGGCTCGATCGCGTAGTTGGCACTCAAGCTGGCCCACACCGGGCGGCGGAAGCTGGTGCGCCCGCCGAGGCGGAACTCCCAGCGGTGCGGCTCCAGGAACCCTGCGCCGCCGCGCAACAGTCGCGGCTCCAGCTTGTCGAGAAACACCTCGGCGCTGGCGTTAAGGCTCCAGTAGTTGAGGAAATCCCCGTCCGCGCGGGTCTGGAAAGAGGTGCGCGTGCGCTCCCACCCATAGGTCCAGGAGGCCATCTGCTCGAAGGTGAGCTCGAATTGGCGGAACACCGTCCCCGGTTGCAGCCAGCGCAGCTCGAACTCCGCGCGCTCCTGATGCACGTCGGCTTGGCGCTGGAACCCCAGATCGTTGGTCTCGAACCCGGGGCTCCGGCTGGTGGCCCGGAGATCCCAGGCCACGAATCCCACCACCTTGGCCAGTCGCCCATAGGCAGAGAAGCCCGAGAGCGACGTGCGCGTGGTATCCAGCTCCACGTAGTCGGCGTCCGGCCGCTGGAAGTAGCGCGCCGAGCTACGCTGCGTGATCGCGAGCGCCTCGGCCGAGCCGTTCACACGCGAGCCCATCCCGGCCAGGTTGAACTCGTACCGGTCACGGCCGAACCGTCCCCGTACATCGAGCCCGCCGCTGAACGCGGACTTGTGCAGCACGTCGAAGCGCTCTTCATCGAGGCGCCGGCTCGACCGGCGATGCACCCGGGGTCCCCGCCGAGTCCACGATCGAGGACCACTCCTTCGCCGTCAGCGCCTCCATGACCCCCAGGGCCCATCCCTTGCCCAGGTTGCCACTCAGCTTCGCCGCCGTGAGGATCGTGGTTTGATCAACCGGCTCGGCGAAGCCCTCCAGCGCATCCGGCGCCAAGTGGGGATTGCGCCCGATCCTGCGGGTGTAGACCAACCCCTCCTGACCGCGGCCGCCCCCGCCACCCCCACCCCCACCCGGTCCCCCTCCGACTCTCGGGCTGAGGCCGAACTGGAACAGGTCGGTACCCTCGATGAAGAACGGACGCTTCTCCGGGAAGAAGGTCTCGAACTCGCTGAGGTTCACGACCGCCGGGTCCGCCTCCACCTGGCCAAAGTCCGGATTGACGGTCAGGTCGAGGGTGAGGCCGCTGGTCACCCCGAACTTGCCGTCGCCACCCACCCGCAGGTCGGCGTCCCGGCCGGTTGCGAAGGGGTTGTCGGTCTCCTCCGGATAGAACGAGGAGCTGCCGGCGAGGTACGGCAGCAGCTCCGCCCGCTTGGGACGTGGGACCTGGGCCAGGCCGACCAGCCTGCCGTAGCGCGACACCTCCCCCGCCTGGTCCCGCGGGAAGAACGGCCAGTTGACCTCCTCGTTACGGCGGTTGATGCTGCGGCGCAGCCGCAGGCCGAAGACGAGCGAGTCTGCCACCGCGAAGCGGAGCTGAGAGAACGGAATCCGCAGCTCCACGGTCCAGCCAAGGGAGTCGGCGGTCGCCGCCCAGTCGTACACCGGGTCCCAGCTGTCGTCTCGGCCGGCGCCGTCGGCGAAGATGAAGACGTCTCGCCTCGCTCCCGATGGATTGAAGGTGAACTCGAACGCCGTGCGCCCGTCGTGGTAGGAGTCGAGGAAGAGACTGAACTGATCGACCGCCGTCCGCGCATCGCGACGTACCAGCCGGCCGTACACCCGGTCGGGGTCGCGATCCCAGCCGCGGAAGGCGACGTAGAGATCCCGGTCGGTAAAGGCGAATCGGACCTCGGTGGACTCGCTCGGCGCGGCCCCCTCGATGGGGTTGCGCTGCACGAAGTCCGTAATCGGAAGTGCGTCGCGCCACACCTCGTCGGCGAGGTGCCCGTCCACGACCGGAGCCTCGCCGTTGACGCGCACCGCGACGGCCTCGTCCTGTGGCTGGGCCACGGCAAGCGGCAGGCACATCAGCCCCAAGCTGAGCGTTACGGTGAGGCGCACTGCGCTCCTCTACTGGATGCTCCGAATCGACGGGCTGCCGTCTTACCGCGGGCCGTGGGAGGGGTTCCCGCATGGTTCGGCAGGGGTCGCTACAAGATAGCAGGTGGACGCGCTCTCTTCAGCGATACGCACGTGGGTCCGTGGCCGTTGAGGCCCGGCTATATTCCTCCCATGTCCAACCGCCGGTTCTCGACCTTTCTGTTCGATCTCGACGGGACCCTCATCGATTCGATCGAGCTCATCCTGACGTCGTATCACCACACGCTGCAGAAGCACCGTGGCCACGTCCCACCCGACGAAGTCTGGTTAGCCGGGCTGGGGACGCCGCTCAGAGTCCAGTTCCGCCGGTTTACCGACGACGACGCCGAGATCGAGGCGATGGTGGCCACATACTCGGCCCACAATTTGGCGAATCATAACGCCCTGGTCCGCGACTATCCGGGTGTGCGGGACATGGTACGTACCCTGAGCGCGCGGGGGGCGCGGCTCGGCGTGGTGACGAGCAAGCGGCGGCCAGGCACCATGCTGGGGCTCGAGAAGGGGGGCTTCGACGGCCTGTTCGACGTGCTGGTCACAGCCGACGACGTGGAACATCCCAAGCCGGATCCGGAACCCGTCGAGCGAGCCATGCAACAGCTGGCCGCGGTGCCGTCCCAGACGGTGTTCGTGGGAGACTCCCCACACGATATGGCGGCAGGCACTGGGGCCGGAGTGGCCACCGCGGCGGTACTGTGGGGTCCATTCCCCCGCTCGACCCTGGAGGGGCACGACCCGGACTTCTGGATCTCCGACCCCGCCGAGCTCACAGCGCTCGTCACCTGATGCGATCCCCTAGCGGTCGCGGTCCGGCCCTCACACCTTAGGGGCGTCCCAGCTCCCCGAGAATCGACCACCCGAGCACATGACGGCGATCACCGACTGGCTACAGACCACTTTGGGCCTCAGCCCGGCCGCGCTGGACAGGATCTCGGATTCCCTGATCGCGATCCTCGTCCTGTGGCTGGTGCGCCGCATTACCCTGGCGGTGATCTGGCGACGCGTGGAAGATGTGCGCGTCCGCTACCGCTGGCAGAAGACCACGTCCTACATCGTGGTCCCGCTCGGAATCCTGATCGTCGGCCGGATCTGGTTCGAGGGCTTCTCCTCCATCGCCACCTTCCTGGGCCTGGTCTCCGCCGGTATCGCCATTGCCCTCAAGGACCTGTTGGTCAACCTGGCTGGCTGGGTGTTCATCCTGTGGCGCCGGCCCTTCGAGGTGGGCGACCGGATCCAGCTGGGCGAGCATTCAGGGGACGTGATCGACGTGCGGATCTTCCAGTTCACGCTGCTCGAGATCGGGAACTGGGTGGGCGCCGATCAGAGCACGGGGCGGGTCGTCCACGTACCCAACGGCAAGGTGCTGACCGACACCCTGGCGAACTACAGCAAGGGCTTCCAGTACATCTGGAATGAGCTGCCGGTCCTCATCACCTTCGAGAGCAACTGGCGGAAGGCCAAGGACATCCTAGCGGAGATCGCCGAGAAGCACGCGGCCCACGTCACGGGCCACGCGGAGGAGCGGATCAAGGAGGTCTCCCGCAAGTTCATGATCTTCTACTCCACCCTCACCCCCACGGTGTATACCAGCGTCGC
>JBDGXT010000055.1:0-9135 GCA_039584455.1 Gemmatimonadota bacterium | reverse complement strand
GTGATTGCGGAGAGCAGTGTCGTCGGGGTAGAAGTCGCGAAAACCAGGCAGCGACTGGGTTTGCATCGAACCAATCTACCCGAGCGGAGGGAATCCGGGCAACCGGGCCATGGCGTCGCCGACGGTGTGGAACGACCCCGCGACCACCACCGTCTCGGCCCCCCGTTGCACCTCCGCGAGCGCGCGATCGAAGTCCGGCTCCGCGGCTACGTTCGGGAAGCGCTCCCGCACGGGCTCCAGGTCCCAGCACCGCTCGGCGGGTGCCGTGGGTGGGATCGTGGCCCACACGGCGTCGACCACCTCCTCCAGCTGCGCCAGCATCGCCGCCCAGTCCTTGTCCCGCATGATGCCGACCAGGGCGTGCCGCGGCTTGGGGGGAGCCAGCTCGCGCACGGTCGCTGCCAGCGCCGCAGTGCCGGCCGGGTTGTGCGCGACGTCGAGAATCCACTTGCCGCGACGCTCGAACCGCCCCGGCAGATGGGCGGCCGCAAAACCGCGTCGCACACTCTCGTCGTCAGGTCGCAGCGCCCGCGGAAGCTCGTGCACCACGGCCTGCGCCACCGCCGCGTTGCGTCGCTGGTGCGCGCCGGTCAGCCCGAGAGGTCCCTCGTACAGCATGCCCGGCGGTACAATGACCAGACGGGCTGCGGCTGCGGCCGCGTGCTGCGCGAGCACGTCGCATAACGCCGGATCGGTCTCGCCCACCACAAACGGGGTGTCGGGCTTTGCGATGCCTGCCTTCTCGGCTGCGATCCCGCTCAGGGAGTCCCCCAGAAAGTCCGCGTGGTCGAGTGTCACGTGCGTGACCGCGCTGACTAGCGGAGCGAGCACGTTGGTGCTGTCCAGGCGCCCGCCCAACCCCACCTCCACGACCGCGACGTCGGCGCCCCGTGCCGCAAAGTCGGCGAACGCGATCGCGGTCGTCGCCTCGAAGAAGCTTGCCTCGGTGGCCTCCACACCCTCCTGCAGGACCTCCGTCCACTGAGCAAACGCCTCGGGAGTGATGGGACGATCCTCCACCACCATGCGCTCGCGCGCGTCCACCAGGTGAGGCGAGGTATACAGCGCCGCGCGCATGCCGAACGCTCGCAGCGCCCGGTACACGAGCAGCGCCACGGACCCCTTGCCGTTCGTGCCCCCAACGTGGATCGAGTGAAAGTGCTGCTCCGGGTGTCCCAGGCGCTCCAGCAGATCCCGGGTGGGACCCAGAGACCATTGCTTGCCGCCTGAGAGACGCGGAAAGAGGAAGCGGACGGCCTCCTCGTAGGTGAGTGTCAGGTCGCGGCCTCCGCGGCCTCGAGCCCCTGCATCAGCCGCAGCAGCTGGGACACCGTGCCGCGCATCTGGTGCCGCGGCACCACGGCATCGACCATCCCCTTGTCGACCAGGAACTCCGCGGTCTGAAAGCCCTCGGGCAGATCCTGCCCGATCGTCTGCTTGATGACCCGCGGCCCGGCAAAGCCGATTACCGCTCCCGGCTCCGCGATGTTGACGTCGCCCTGCATGGCGTACGAGGCCGAGACGCCTCCCGTGGTCGGATTCGTGAGAATGGAGAGGTAGGGGATGCCCGCATTGCGCAGCTGCGCCATGAGAGTCGACGTCTTGGCCATCTGCATGAGGCTGAGGACGCCCTCCTGCATCCGAGCGCCGCCCGACGCCGACACCAGTACCAACGGGATCTTCCGTTCCAGGGAAAGGTCCGCGAGCCGCGCCACCTTCTCTCCCACCACCGAGCCCATCGAGCCCCCCATGAACCCGAATTCCATGACGCCGAGACTGAGCGGCGCCGCCTCGATGGTGGCGTGGCCCGCGATCATCGCCTCGTGGACGCCGGTTTTGCGGTGCGCGCGCTCCAGCCGATCGGGATAGCCCTCGAACTCCAGCGCGTCGACAGAGCGCAGGTCGACGAACAGTTCCTCGAAGCTGCCGGAATCGGTGAGCAACTCGATGTAGCGCCGTGCCGTGACACGGCGGTGATACCCGCACTCCGGACAGACCTGGAGGGCCCGATCGAAGTTCTCACGGATGTCGGTATGCCCGCACCGCTCGCACTTGTCCCACGTGTCGGCCGGGATCTCCAGGCGCTCCCGCGCGGGGGCGCGGGACTTACGCTCTTTGCGGAACCAAGCCATCCGTCAATCTCGCCGGGGCGTGCCTCACACGCTAGACCCGCCGGAACTCGCCCGTGATCTCGATATACCCCGAGCGGCGCGATTCCCAGGCCACGCGCAGCGCCAGGCCGATTCCCACGAGGCACGTAATCAGGAACGAGCCGCCGTAGGAGAAGAACGGCAGCGGGATGCCCACGATGGGCATGAGGCCGACGGTCATGCCGACGTTCACCAGCACGTGGGTGAGCAGCACGCCGCCGATGCCCACCGCAACCATCGAGGAGTAGGGATCGGTCGCGCGGCGCGCGATGCGCAGCAGCACCAGGAGGAGCGTGATGAAGAGACCGAGAATGACCAGCACACCCACGAACCCGAGTTCCTCGCCCGCCACGGAGAAGATGAAGTCGGTGTGCTGCTCGGGCAGGAACGCCAGCCGTTTCTGGGTTCCCTGCGTGAACCCCTTCCCGAAGATCCCGCCCGATCCGATTGCTACCTTGGACTGGATGATGTGCCACCCCGTGGCGCGGGGATCCACCTCGGGGTTCAGGAAGGACAGCAAGCGGTTCTGCTGATACGGGGCCAGCCGCTGCCAGAGCTCCAACGCCATCACGCCCATAGCCACATTAATGAGCCAGATGACGAGTCCCTCCAGTACGTATGGGCGCACCCACAGCAGCAGCAGCGTGAGCACCACGATCCACGCCCCCCACGAGACCGTCGAGAAGGCAAGCAACAGGCTGATGAGCGGTGAGACGAGCAGCAACAGCAGTCTGGGCTTCACCCCGACCCAATAGAGCACGGCGAAGAGAAACCCCAGGAAGACCATCGCGCTGCCGAGGTCCGGCTGAGCCCCCACCAGGAGGAACGGGATGCCCACGATGACCAGTGCCGGCATCAACTCGCTCAGCGTGGTCGGGGGATCGCGCCGGGTGCTATAGTGCCGCGCCAGCATGAGGATGGTGGCGAGCTTGGCCAGCTCCGCCGGTTGGCCCACCCGCACACCACCCACGGCGAGCCACGAGTTGGCCCCTGCCGCAGTTCCGGCCCCCACGCCGAAGAACAACACCAGCACGAGGAGCACGATCGCGATCCCATAGAAGAACGGCGTCGCCCAATCCAGGATTCTCGGCGACACCCGGAATGCGACGAGTGCGAGCACGGTGCCCAGACCCAGCCAGACCAACTGGCGCTTCCAGATGTCCGCCACGGGCGACGGGAAATCCGTCTGCCCCGCGGAGTACAGGGTCAAGAAGCCGAGCACCAGGAGGAGCCCGGTCACCCCCAGAAGGGGCTTATCGAGGCCGCGTGGTCCCACCACGGAGCAGCGACGTGTCGGGAAGGATGGGTACCGGCTCCGGGGCCGAGTCGGCGGGCATCTCGAGACTCCAGATCGGTCCGGAGGGGACGGCGTCGGGACCGAGCAGGTGGCGTGCGATGATGCGCGTGACCATCGGCGCCACCGACGAGCCGTGCTCTGCGAACTCCACGATTGCCCCCACGACCACCTCCGGATTCTCCACCGGGGCAAACGCGATGAACCAGCCGTGATCGGGGCCCTGCGGGTTTTGTGCCGTACCGGTCTTGCCGGCGATGTGGAGATCGGCGATCTGCGCCCCCGCTGCCGTGCCACGGTCCACGACGGCCACGAGCGCTTCGCGCAGACCGTCCAGCGCCGGCTCCTCCAGACCGAGGGCGCGGAGCTCCCCCCGGCTCCCGCCCACCAGGTGTGGTCGGGGCGCCGTGCCCTGCCGGTTCGAGAGCATGGAATAGAACAGCATCATGTTGACGAGCGTCTGCGCGTTCTCTCCCTGCCCGATCGCCAGGTTCAGTGTGACCGCGTTGGTCCACCCTCGCGGGCCGTACAGTTGGTTGTAGTACTCGGTCGAGGGCGGGAACTGCGGGCGGTACTCATTGGGAAGGTCGATCCCCGATCGCTCCCGGAAGCCCAGCGCCCCCGCGTCGTGCAGCAGGTTCGTGAGCCCCAGCGTCAATCCGAGCTGGTAGAAGAACACGTCGCAGGAGTGCTGGATTGCCTCGAACAGCGTCAGATGCCCGTGCCCGTCGGTGCGCCAGCACCGGAAGTAGCGGTTGTAGTACCGCATTCCTCCTTCGCACGGCATGGCCATCTTGCTATCCATCGTGACGAGGCCGCGTTCGAGCGCCATCGCTGCGACGGCGAGCTTCCACGGCGAGGCCGGCGCGTACCGGGCCTGCGTGGCACGGTTGAACAACGGAAACTCCTCGGACCCGGCCAACTGCTGCCACGCCTCGGGATCGTACCCACCGATGAAGGCGTTCGGGTCGTAGCCTGGTGCCGAGTACAACGCCAGGATCTCACCCTGCGTCGGCTCCATCGCGATGACCGCCCCACGCCGCCCGGTTGGGAACAGGTCGGCGACGTACTGCTGCAGCTCGATGTCGATCGTGCTGCGGACCGCTTGTCCCGGCTCGGGCAGCAGCACCTCGACCTCGTCCGCCTCGCGCACCGTGCGCCCCAGGGCGTCCACCTCCACGAACCGCACACCGTCGTGGCCACGCAGCAGCTCGTCGTACACCTGCTCCAGTCCATCCCGCCCCACGAGCGTCCCACCGCGTGCATTGCGGTACTGCGGCGTCTCGAGCTCGTCCTCGGTGATCTCCCCGACGTACCCCGTGAGGTGCGCGGTAACCTCTGCGTACGGATAGCGCCGCTTCGGGTCGCTGCGAATCTCCAGACCCGGGTTCCACGCACGCTGCTCCTCCAGGGCCGACACGACGTCGAACGGGGCATCCCGCAGCACGATGACGGGCTCGGTCGGAGCGCGGAGGTAGCGTTGCACGATGCCGTCCACTTGTGCCGAATCGAGCGGCAGGAGGGTCGACACGCGTTCCAGCTTTGCCATCAGGGAATCGACCGACGATGCGAGCAGCGCGATCGAGTAGCCCGGAACGTTGTCGGCGAGCACGACGCCATGCCGATCGGTCAGCAGTCCGCGAGGCGCGGGAAGCGAAACGGGGCGCAGCCGGTTCTCCTGGGACTGGACCTCGTAGCGGTCCGAGCTCAGCACTTGTACCCGGAAGAAGGAGAAGCCGAGCACCACGAACACCACGACGGTCACTGCCCGCACCGCCGTGGCCCGGTGAGTCAGCTCGTACGGATTCTGCCAGGTCACTCCGTAATCCTAATCGGGAGCCAGCGGCGGAACAGCATGAGCACGACGACACCGACCAAGGCCGTCGTGAGGGCCTTGATGGGCGACCAGAAGAACAGCTGCCATACCATCGCCGACTGATCCATGTGCCGTCCCGCCACAAGCACGAGCAGATCCCGCAGCCACGAGCCAATGAAGAAGAACCCGGCGTTCACGACCAGGTTTTCGGCGAAGAAGATGGCCTTCCCCCAGGCGGCCAGGTACCCCACCGCGGTGTGGGCCAGCATCGCGGCGCCGAACGCCACGGGCGTGAGCGAGTCCACGACGAGACCGACCAGGAAGCCGGCGACCGCGGCCTGGCCCGGCTGGGCGCGAATCGCGTACACCAGCAGCGCCAGCAAGAGGAGGTCGGGACTGCTGCGGAAATCCCCCAGGAAGGGGCGCAGCGCGAAGTGCAGCACGGCCAGGAGGAGCAGCACGATGGCGAGGCGATACTGCTCACGGCGTCGGCTCATCGCGCGTACTCGGCGAATGCCTCACGCAGGTCGATGGCCGGCCCGGTCAACACCACCACATGAGACACGGCGGCAGGGTGGACCGCCGGTTGGACGACGTACGTGCGGGACCACCCTTCCCGCTCCTCACCCACGGCCACGATATGCCCGATCGGGATGCCTCGCGGGTAGACGCCGCGAGCGCCCCCCAGGCCCGACGTGTATATGACCGTCCCGATTGGCACGCGCTCCTGGTACGGCACCCCGGACAGCTCGAGCATCATGGTGTTGGGTCCCTCCGCCCTGCGCGGCGCGACGATACCGAACACCGAGCCATCGAGCGTCATGGCACTCACACGGAAGTCGGAATGCGTCCACAGCAAGGCGACCGACGATCGGGGGGTGACGCTGTGCACCACCCCCACGAGTCCCCCGGCCACCAGCACCGGCGCCCGCGCGACGACTCCCTCATTGCTCCCCGCCGACAGCACCACCATCAGCCCGCTGTTGGGGCCCGATTGGTGGAGCACCTCCGCCGCCACGTGGCGCACCGGGAGCCTGGCCGTGAGCTGCAGGATCTCCCGCAGCCGCTCGTTCTCCTCCTGTAGCGCATGTGCGGCGAAGGCGCTCACCAGCGCCGAGTCACGCAGTACGGAGATCGCGGCAACCCGGCTGCGCGACTCCTTCACTAGCTGCGCCTGGTGTTGCACGGCGAGAAACGGGGCGAGGGCCGTGCTGCTGACGGCGCGCGACACGGTATCCTGCACCGCTGGAGGAGCCACCCGGGCGGCGACGGCGAGCAGCAGGCAGACGAGGAAGGCGAGCGTATCGCGGCGCGACGAGAACCGGTCGGGCGCGAAGGTCACGGCAGGCTAGGTGGTGAGCACTGAGCGGTACTTCTGCGGGTCCTCGAGGATGCGCCCCGTGCCACGGACGACACAGGTGAGCGGGTCCTCGTCCACCCGCACCGGCAGCGCCGTTTCCTGCGAGAGCAACACATCCACCCCACGAATGAGGGAGCCGCCACCCGCCATGACGATGCCGCGGTCCACGATGTCGCTCGCCAGCTCGGGGGGGGTGATCTCCAGCGACCGCCGCACTGCATCGATGATCTGCTGGATCGGCTCCTGCATCGCTTCGCGGATCTCACTGGAGTGGACCCGCACGACCTTGGGGATCCCCGATACGAGATCGCGGCCCTTGGCCTCCATCTCCTTCTCTTCCTTCATCGGGACCGCGCTGCCGATCTGGATCTTGATCGCTTCGGCCGTGGGCTCACCGATCAGCAGGTTGTAGTTCTTCCGCATGAACTGGACGATGGACTGGTCCATCTCGTCCCCGCCCGTGCGGATGGAGGTGTCGCTCACGATGCCCGACAGGGCGATCACGGCGATCTCGGTCGTGCCTCCGCCGACGTCGATGGCCATGTTGCCCGTGGGCGTCTCTACCGGCAGTCCCACGCCGATGGCCGCGGCCATCGGCTCGGCCACCATGTAGACCTCCTTGGCACCCGCCGAGTGCGCGCTGTCCCGCACGGCACGGCGCTCCACCTCGGTGATGCCGCTGGGCACGCACACCACGACCAGCGGCTTCACGCGGAAGAAGTGCTTCTGGATGATGGTGGACAGGAAGTACCGCAGCATCTTCTCCGTGACGTCGAAGTCCGCGATCACCCCGTCCTTGAGAGGACGCACCGCCACCACGCCCTCGGGCGTGCGCCCCAGCATGCGCTTGGCCTCGAGCCCGATGCCTTTGACCTTGCCGGTCGCCTTCTCCACGGACACCACCGAGGGCTCGTTCAGGACGATGCCCTGCCCGCGGACATAGATCAGCGTGTTCGACGTTCCGAGATCGACCGCGATCTCATTCGCCGGCAAGAAATTGCCTAGACGGATCTTGCCCCAGCGCATTGGCATCGGTTCGGGTAGAGATGAAGCGGGGGCGCCATGCAGGACCGCCCCCAACGAATCGGGCGCCCTAACATAATCGCCCCCCTAAGTTATGACAACCTGCGGACTTACCGCTCAGACGAGCTTCTCCGGGTCGGCCAGCTTCAACCCGAAAGCCTCGGCGACTCCAGGATACACGACCTTCCCCTCGATCACGTTGAGGCCGAGGAAGAGGCTGCGGTCGGCCTTGCAGGCGTCCCGCCAGCCGTGCTTCGCGAGCGTCACGGTGTACGGGAACGTGGCGTTGGTCAGGGCCAGCGTCGAAGTACGGGGCACGCCACCCGGCATGTTGGCCACGGCGTAGTGCACCACGTCGTCCACCACGTAAGTCGGCTCCTCGTGCGTCGTGGGCTCGATGGTCTCCACACAACCGCCCTGGTCGACCGCCACGTCCACGATGACCGCACCCGGCTGCATGCGCTTGAGGTCGTCGCGTGTGACCAGGTGTGGGGCCTTCGCTCCGGGAAGCAGCACGGCGCCCACCAGCAGGTCGGCCCGGGCGAGGGCTTCCAGGATGTTGTGCCGGTTGGAGTAGACCAGGTCCACGTTGGCCGGCATGACATCCGACAGGTACCGCAGCCGCTCGAGCGAGAGGTCGAGAATGGTCACGTGGGCCCCGAGGCCGGCTGCCATCTTGGCCGCGTTGGTGCCCACCACTCCGCCACCCAGTACCACGACCTCCGCCGGCAGCACGCCCGGCACCCCACCCAGCAGGATCCCGCGCCCACCATAGAAGCGCTCCAGGTACTTGGCTCCCTCCTGCACGGCCATGCGGCCCGCCACCTCGCTCATGGGCGTGAGCAACGGGAGCTCACCGTTATCGAGCTGGACCGTCTCGTACGCAATGGCGACGATGCCGGAGTCCATGACCGCCCGAGTGAGCTCCTCGCTCGCCGCGAAGTGGTAGTACGTGAACACGACTTGCCCGGAGCGCATGTGCGGCCACTCCGACGCGATCGGTTCCTTCACCTTGACGATCATGTCGGCCTCGGCCCAGACGTCCTTGGCCACCGGAACGATCGTCGCCCCGACGGCCTCGTAGGCGTCGTCCGCGAACCCACTGCCGCACCAACGCGATGCGGTTCTCGGCGGTCTTGATCTCCTTCGGAACGCCTATGATCATCGCAACCTCGTCAGTGTGTACGGGGCCTAGTTCGGCCCCAACCAGACAGTAGTCTGACGTGCTGGATCGAGGAACTCCGCCGCAACCGCCCCCACTTGCTCGGCACCGATCCTGTCGATCCCGGCCAGCACCTGATCGATAGTGCGGTACGGCTCACAATACAGCTCCACCGTCGCCAACCGGTACATCCGCGCCGAAGGGCTCTCGAGGGACAGGGTCACCTGTCCCTTGAGCTGTTGCTTGGCCTCGGCCAGCACGCTCCCCGACAACCCTTCGGTGGCCAGGGTCTTCAGCTCATCGAGAATCACCTCGACGGCCTGCTCGGCC
>JBDGXT010000320.1:0-2879 GCA_039584455.1 Gemmatimonadota bacterium | reverse complement strand
GCCCAGCAGCCCGAGCCACGCAGTCCACAGGAAACGGCGGCGGCCACCACCAGACAACTCGGGCGGCTGCGTCGCCCGATCACGCTGCGGCTCAGGCCGCTCCGCTCTGCCCCGCTTCCGCTTCGCCATCACCACGAGCCCCCCGGCCACACGAGCGCCATCCCCGGACCCCGGAACCACACGCCGGTCGCGGTAAGCGCCGCGAAGGCCACGAACAGGAAGACGAACGTCGCCTGGATCGCCTCGTTGCGGGTGGCACCGATGCGGCGGCGCGCCATCAGATAGAGCCCCATGAGCACGCCGCCGAGAATGGCGAGCGGCAGCACGCCCTCACTGATCGCCAACGGCACACCCGACAGCCACCCACCGAAATCGATCACGAACTCGTCGAGCACGACCCACAGCGGGGCAAGCCCTGCGGCCAGCAACGCCGCCCACAGCGCCAGCCGCTCCTCGTCGTACCGCACGTAGGGGATCAGCAACAAGGCCACGATGGCGAGCAGCGGGAGCAGCACCACCGCGAACACCGGATGGAAGTGCAGCAGCAGCTCCTGAATGCCCAGGAAGTACCACGGTGACTTGGCGGGGTTGGGGCTCATACCGGGATTGGCTGCCTCCCCCAGCGGGGCCGCGACCAGCGCCGCGAACACCATCACGAACGCCACGAGGATCAGCCCCACCACGAGCTCCCGCAGCAGCAGGTACGGCAGCCCGAGCACCTTCTCCGGGCTTTCCTCCATCGGCTCCCCCGGCGCGCGCGGCACCACCACACCCCGCGCCTTGCGTACGCGCCAGAAGTGGAACCCCATGAGCAGCACGATCGTGACCGGCACGATGGTCGTATGCAGCGTGTAGAACGTGATGAGCGTGGCGCGCCCGATCTCCGGGCCGCCCCGCACCACGCGCTGGAGCCACTCGCCCGCCAGCGGGACGTAGCCGATCATCCCGGTGGAGATCGTCACCGCCCAGTACGAGAGCTGGTCCCACGGCAGCAGGTAGCCGGTAAAGTTGGAGGCCAGCACGCACACAAGCAGCCCCAGTCCCAGCACCCAATTGAACTGGCGCGGCGCGTGATACGCATTTGTGAAGTACACCCGCAGCAGGTGCAGCACCACGACCGCGATGAGGAAGTTGGCGCTCCAGTGGTGTACGCTCCGCACCAGGCGCCCGAACAGCACGTCGCGCTCGAGCCCCAGCACCGAGGCATACGCCCCCTCCGGCGAGGGCTCGTAGCCGAACATCATCAGCACGCCCGTCGAGATCAGCAGCAGCACGAGCACGAGCGACATGCCGCCGAGGCCGAAGGTGTGCGTGTAGCTCAGGGTCTTCGCGGGCACCCGCACCGGCCGGAAGTGCAGCACGAAGTTGTTGAACACGATCCACTTGCGGTCGCGATCCGTGCGGGGGCGGATCGGGCCGCGCACGATGGAGCGCCACACCCGGCCGAGCAGGCCGGGTTCAACGTCGGAGGGGCGGTTTGCGGGAGCGGTGAGCGTCATTCGTTGAGCCACGTCATTCCTTCACATAGACTCGATATTCCCATGGCTCGAGCGTCATCTGGACGCTTTCACCGAACGAGAGGTTCGAGGATTCATCCCGCAAGATCTCCGTGTATGTCCCACGCAAAGATGCTCCCTCGACTGTCGTTCTCACCTGTGCGCGCGACAGATTGAACACAGCGAGCACCTTGTCGCCATCCTTTTCACGCGTGAACGCCAGAATACTACTAGTGTTGGCAGAGCTCAGCCATCGCGCTTCTCCGCCAAAGCTGCCGTTCCAGAGTGCCCTATTCGTCTGGTTTAGATTCATCAGGACTTCGTACATGTCGAAGAATGCATGCTCACGCCACTCAATGACATCCTTGTCGAAAAAGGCGAGTCGCTCGACCAGTCCAGCTTCCTGGCCGCTGTATACCAGTGGCATGCCTGGCACAGTGGCAGCCAGAACGGCGAAGGTCGCGGCGCCGTCACCTAGTCTCTCGAACACGGTCCCGTTCCATGCGTTTTCATCGTGGTTGCTCGTGAACTGCATGCGGAAGGCCTCTCCAGAATATTTCTGTGCATCCGAAGCGAAGAAGCTCTCTATGTCATCAGCATTCTTCTCTCCCTTTGCAACGGCATTCATCAGGTGATGAAACCCCCAGGAATAGGTCATGTCGAACGCTTCATGAAGCTCCGGCTCATCCCATTCCGCGAGCATGAACACTGGCTTGATCTTATCGAGCTCGGCGCGGGCAGCCCGCCAGAAATCCGGCGGCACCATGCCAGCGACATCGCAGCGATAGCCGTCGACATCCGCTTCTCGGACCCAGAATTGCAGTGCTTCGATCATTGCAGCGCGCATGTCGTGATTGTCGTAATCCAAGTCAACCACGTCGCTCCAATCCGGCACGGGCGGCATCATGTTTCCTTCTTCGTCTCTGCTGTACCAATCCGGATGGTCATCCACCCAGGGATGATCCCAGGCGGTATGATTGGCGACCCAATCCAGAATGAGATACATGTCCATTTCATGCACTCTTCTGACCAGTCGTTTTAGGTCGTCAAGGTCGCCATGCTCCGGATTGACGGCTGTATAGTCCTTCACGGAGTAGTAACTGCCGAGTGAGCCTTTACGGTTCTTCCCGCCGATGGGATGAATGGGCATCAGCCAGACGATCTTGACACCCATTTCTTTCAGCCGCGGCAGATGCTGCTCAAAGTCGGCGAATGTTCCGGCCTCAGAGTATTGGCGCAGGTTCACCTCATAAATGGTCGCATTATGACTCCACTCCGGCGCCCGTTTCTCGACACTCGGCAAAGTAGTAGTTACGGGCGCCGTGCTTTGAGGAGTGGGGCCGGAAGTGCAGCTCCAAGCGGCTAGGACAAGAAGTCCAAGAA
>JBDGXT010000319.1:0-2438 GCA_039584455.1 Gemmatimonadota bacterium | reverse complement strand
GGATCCACTCGTCCGACGTGTCGAGGATGCTCTCGAAGTAGGCGTTGTCGAGAATCTTGGCGGGCGTGTAGCGGCCCGTGCCCACGAGTTGCGCGATCGGTCGCTTCATGCGGCTGCCCCGTCGCCGGCCATCTCGGCAGCGATGTGCTGGCTGAGGTGGACCTTCACGGCCTGGACGGCCACGAAGATGGCGTTCTTGATGGCCCGGGCCGGCGAGCTCCCGTGGCAGATGATGGCCACGCCCTTCACACCCAGCAGCGGTGCGCCGCCGTACTCCGAGTAGTCGAGGATCTTGAACACCCGACCCATCCCTGGGGTCCGCAACAGATCGGGCTCGATCTCCCGCTCCAGGAAGCCAGCGAACAGGTGCGCGACCGTCTCGTAGAACTTGAGGAGGACGTTCCCCACGAACCCATCGCACACCACCACGTCCAACTCGCCGCGCAGAATGTCGGTCCCCTCGACATTCCCCACGAAGTTGAGCTGTTGGTCACCCTTCAGCAGCGCGTGGGTCTCCCGCACCGCTTCGTTCCCCTTCTCCTCTTCCTCACCGATGTTCAGCAGGCCGATCGACGGGCTGTGGCGCCCCAGCACGTCGCGGGCGTACACCGCACCGATGTGGGCGAAGCCCCGCAGCTCGCGCGGCTTGCAGTCAATGTTGGCTCCCGCGTCGAGCACGAGCACCGGCTTGGATGCCGTGGGGAAGAGCGCGCCGATCGCAGGGCGTTCCACACCCTGATGCAACCCGAGTAGCAGCGCGCTCCCCGCCATCACCGCACCGGTGTTGCCGGCCGAGATGAAGGCGTCGGCGTCGCCGGCCTTGAGCCGCTCGAGACCGATGCGGATGGACGATTTACGCTTGCCCCGGATCGCCTGGAGCGGCTTCTCGCCCATGCCGATGGTCTCCGATGCGTCAATCACGCTGATCCGTCCTTCCGGCACCTCGAACCGCGCGAGCGCCTCCTCGACCTCGGCCTTGCGGCCCACCAGCTGGACCTCGCAGGACTCCGGCAGCTCGCGCGCGGCCTCGACCGCCCCGGTCACCGGGACGACCGGCGCGCGGTCACCTCCCATCGCGTCCAACCCGATCCGGATCACGCTAGCCTTCCTCGACCTCCACGCGCTTCTGGTCGCCATAGAACCCGCAGCCGGGACACACGTGATGCGGCCGCCGCGGGTCTCCACAGCGGGGGCACGGCTGGAGTGCCGTCACCTTCGCCTTCTGGTGCGTGCGCCGCTTGCGCTTGCGGGTCTTGGATGTCCGTCGCTTGGGAACTGCCATCGTCACTCCTCGTCGTTATGCAACCGCTGCTTGAGCTCTTCCAGTGCCCCCCACCGGGGATCCGGCTCCGGGAGACACGAGCAGGGGCCGTCGTTCAAGTCCTTGCCGCACTGCGCGCAGAGTCCTTTGCACTCCTCGCGGCACAGCACGTACTCCGGCACCGCCAGGATCAACTCTTCGCGCACCATGGTGCTCAGGTCGAGCTCGGCGGCCTCGGCCGACACGGCATAGGCCAGCTCATCCTCTGCCGGGTCCTCCGTGAACAGGGCGCGCACCTCGGCATCCAGCTTCACCGTCACGTCCGCCAGACAGCGTCGGCAGCTCGCCGCGCGGACTCCCTTGAGGCGACCGTGCCAGTAGTAGCGACCGCCCCCGCTCTCCATGAGGCGCCCGCGAATCTGCACTGGCTCCGCGAGCACGAAATCCACGTCCGCAAAGAGCGGGTCGTCCGCGGGGACGTCCGCAGTTGTCTCAATGGGACCTTCGTGCAGCGCGCGTAGTTCGACGCGCAACATAGCCGTTAAACCTATTCGGGACCTAGACTTGCGTCAACGCGCGGCGGCGCGCCACAGCCGCCAAGTGTCGCTCCCCGCAAAGAAGAAAGCGACCTCACGCGCGGCGTTCGCGGCAGAGTCGGACGCGTGAATGGCGTTGCGCTCCTTGTTCTCGGCATAGAGCCGCCGCACGGTGCCCTCGGCGGCCTCGGCGGGATCGGTCGCGCCGATGACCGTACGCAGGTGATTCACCGCGTCGTCTCGCTCCAGGATCATGGGCAGACAGGGACCGGACGTCATGAACGCCACCAGGGAACTGTAGAACGGCCGCTCCCGGTGTACTTCGTAGAACGCCTCGGCCTCGGCCTGCGAGAGGCGCATCAGCTTGGCCGCGCGGACCACGAAGCCGGCCTCTTCCAGGTGGGCCAGGATCTTCCCCATCTTGCCAGTGCCGACGGCGTCCGGCTTGATGATTGCGAGGGTGTGCATCGGTATCACTTCAGCTTCGATAGTTGTCGGGTTGGGACCTGATACGACCAGCCCGCAACCCGCTTGCCGGCGGGCCCCTGCCAGGGGCCTTCGAGCAGCGAATTGCGGACCGCCAAATCTAACACCTCAGTCCAGAGAGCAAGGGGGGTGCCAGCTGCCACCCGGCACCTCGC
>JBDGXT010000318.1:0-3145 GCA_039584455.1 Gemmatimonadota bacterium | reverse complement strand
CAACTCAAGGCCGCCCTGGCCGACCGTTACGTGATCGAGCGAGAGCTCGGTGCGGGTGGTATGGCCAACGTGTATCTGGCTAACGACCTGAAGCACGACCGCAGGGTGGCGGTGAAGGTGCTGAAGCCGGAGCTGGCGGCGGTGATCGGCGCCGAGCGGTTTCTCAACGAGATCAAGGTCACCGCCAACCTGCAGCACCCCCACATCCTGCCGCTGCACGACTCGGGCGAAGCGGACTCGTTCCTGTTCTACGTGATGCCTTACGCTGCCGCTGCACGACTCGGGCGAAGCGGACTCGTTCCTGTTCTACGTGATGCCTTACGTAGAGGGAGAGACGCTGCGCACCAAGATGGAGCACGACAAGCAGCTGGGGATCGACGAGGCGCTGGAGATCACGCGCTCGTTGGCCGCAGCGCTCGACTACGCGCACCGCCACGACGTGATCCACCGCGACATCAAGCCGGAGAACATTCTGCTGCACGACGGGCAGCCCCTGGTGGTGGACTTCGGCATCGCGCTCGCGGTGAGCCAGGCGGGCGGCACGCGGCTCACCGAGACGGGCCTCTCGATCGGCACGCCGCACTACATGAGCCCCGAGCAGGCGATGGGCGACCGCGAGCTGGATGCCCGCTCCGACGTGTACTCGCTCGGTGCCATGCTGTACGAGATGCTATCGGGCGATCCGCCCTACACCGGCAGCACGGCACAGGCAATCGTGGCCAAGGTGATCACGGAGAAGGCGCCGCCGGTGACGGTGCACCGGGACACGGTGCCGCCGCACATCGCGGGCGCGATCGAGAAGTCGCTCGCCAAGCTGCCGGCCGACCGGTTTCACACGGCCGCCGAGTTCGCCGATGCGCTCACCGGGAAGGGCGTGATCATCGCGACCGCGCCGAGCGCTGCCGATCTGAAGCGCGCGGCAACCCCGGCCGGTCCCGCTTGGCGGCGCAACCTGCCCAGGGCCGCCGCGATCCTCGCGGCGCTGGCGTTCGGGTTCGCGGCGCGCGGGATGCTGAGCGACTCGACACCCGAGCCGCGCCCGCCGGTTCGGTTCGCGGTCGAGCTTCCGGCCGGCGTTCAACTGGGGGACGCGCAGCTCGACATGTCTCCCGACGGGAGCAAGCTCGTCGTGCCGGGGTCCGGCGCCGGTGGCGGGCGGCTGTACATCCACCACATGGACCAGCTCGGGTTCGTACCCATACCTGGCACCGAGGACGGTGGCACCGCGTTCTTCTCGCCCGATGGCGAGTGGGTCGGGTTCACGCAGGAGCAGAGCCTCAAGAAGGTGCGTCTGGATGATGGAACGGTACTGGACATCACCGAGGCGACATGGGGCGGTGGAACCTGGGGCACGAACGACACGATCGTCTACACGCGCAACTACCTGAGCGGCCTGTGGCGGGTCGCCGCTGGTGGTGGTGAGGGCGAGCAGCTCACGACGCCAGATCAGACAAAGGGGGAGCTGGGGCACTGGTGGCCCCAGCTATTGCCCGGTGAGAAGCACGTGCTGTTTACGAACTTCTCGACGCCGATCGACCGGGCGCGCATCGCGGTGCTCTCACTCGAGTCGGGCGAGGTGACCACGGTGATCGAGGGCGGCACGTTCGGGCGATACCTACCGAGCGGTCACATCACCTACCTGCGGGGCCGGACGATTCTGACAGTGCCGTTCGACGTGGGCGGCCTGGAGGTGACGGGATCGCCCGTGCCGGTGCTGGAGGAGGTGGCCCGTGTCGTTCCCGATGGGAGGGCGGCCTTCGTGGTTGCTGGCAACGGGGCGATGGCGTACGTGCCCGATACGCTATTTAACCCGCCGCGCCAGCTCGTTTGGGTGGATCGCACCGGCCGCGAGGAGCCGGTCATGCAGGAACAAGGGATCTACTCCGCCCCCGCCCTGTCGCCCGATGGCCGACGCATCGCCCTGTCGATCCACGACGGAACGGACGACGTGTGGATCTACGAGCTGCGGCGCGGGCTCCTCACCCGGCTCACGCGGCAGGACGCCTCGGCTTTCGGTCCACGTTGGACCCACGACGGCCGCCGGGTGATCTACCACGTGGAGCAGCCGCAGTTCGATCTCTTCTGGCGCGCTACGGACGGGAGCACGTCCGAGCAGGTCCTGCACACCACCGCGAGCGACAAGCAGGCGACGTCCATCTCGCCGGACGGTGCGATGCTCGCGTTCACGCAGACGGATCCGGACGCCGATATCTGGCTGCTCCCGCTGGACGGCAGCGGCGATCCCACGCCGTTTCTCCAGACGCCCTACGGCGAGGGACAGGCCGTGTTCTCGCCCAACGGGCGCTGGATCGCCTACACGTCCGATGAGTCGGGCAGGTGGGAGGTCTACGTTCAGGCCTACCCCAACCCGGAGGGCGGCCGCGTCCAGGTCTCGACGGAGGGAGGCGGCGAACCGCGCTGGACCCGGGGCGGTGCCGAGCTGGTCTATCGCGACGACAATCGCGTGCTGGCGGTGGCGATCGATCCCGGCTCGGGGGAACCCGGCTCCCCGCAAGTGTTGTTCGAGGGTACGTACGGGTGGGCAGGTGGCAACTCGCACTCGTACGACGTGACCATGGTGAAGACACCGCCCGAGTCGGCGCCACGGCAGGTGTACGTGGTGCTCAATTGGCTCGATGAGATGAGGCAGCGGGTGGGGCAGTGAGTGAAGCAACCGAATCGCCGTCAAACGGCATGAAAGCGAGGCACGAATGATCAAGGTCAGCGTTCTCTACCCGAACACCGAAGGCACGTCGTTCGACATGGGGTATTACTGCGATACTCACATCCCCATGGTGCGGGAGAAGCTGGGAGAGGCGTGCAAGGGCATCGCGGTGGAGCAGGGCATGGCCGGTGGGGAGCCCGGAACGCAGGCGACCTACGTCGCCATGGGGCATCTGTACTTCGAGACGCTCGAGGCATTCCAGGCCAGCTTCGGACCTCACGCGGATGCGATCACGGGCGACGTCCCCAACTACACGCAGGTCGAGCCCACGGTTCAGATAAGCGAAGTGAGGATCTAGTCGCGTGACGCGTCCCGTCGGCATGCGCGCTGGACTCGTCCTCGCGACTGCGGTCCTTCTCACGGCCGCGCTCACCTCGACGCGACCCGACGACGCGCTTCCCACGGTTCGCTTCAACGACA
>JBDGXT010000317.1:0-2447 GCA_039584455.1 Gemmatimonadota bacterium | reverse complement strand
GGAGCACGACGACGGCGTCACGATCTGCGTCATGTACCCGAGCGAGCCCGGCAAGCGGGAGAACGAGTGCCGCCAGGGCGGTCACGGCCACATGAGCGTGCACGACAACGACACCGAAGTGCGCATCACCGTGCGCGTCCCCGCCGGCGTCGACTTCGTGGGCCGCACGGTGAACGGCAGCATCGATACCGGGCCCCTGGGCGGAGATGTTCGAGCGTACACGGTGAACGGCGGCATCGAGATCTCCGCGTCCGGCTACGCCCAGGCGAAGACCGTAAACGGCTCGATCCGTGCCAGCATGGGTCGCGCTGACTGGAGCGGGGATCTGGACTTCGAGACGGTAAACGGGAGCATCACGCTTGACCTCCCCGCCGACCTCAACGCCCGCGTCGAGGCCAGCACCGTGAACGGTGACATGCATACGGACTTCCCGCTCACGATCCAGGGCCGCTGGGGCCCCAGACGCCTGCGGGGCACCATCGGCGAGGGTGGCCGCACCCTGCACCTCTCGACGGTGAACGGCGGGATCTCACTGCGTCGCGGCGGCTGAGGCCGATCGCCACGGTGTAATCGACGAGGCCGCCGGGACAGCGCTCCCGGCGGCTTCTCCTTTTGGCTATCCTTTGCGCATGAACCTGCGACATGTGACGCTTGGCCTGCTCTGCGCCACCCTGTTCGCCTGCGGGGAGCGCGGCGAGGCGCAGAGCGACGAGACGATTCAGGCGCTGGCGAGCGAGCTCGTGCCCACGGTCGAGGACGCGGTCAGGCTCCGGTTTCGGGATGCCCCCGTCATTGCGGTGCGCTCACGGGACGCGGTGCAGGCGTACCTCGAAGCGAAGCTGGATAGTGAGCTGCCACCCGAGGTGCTGGAGGGGATCGAGGTCGCCTACCGGCTCTTCAGGCTGATCCCGGACACGCTCGATCTCAACGCCCTGCTCCTCGCGCTCTACACGGAACAGGTCGTGGGCTATTTCGATCCCGACTCCAGCACGCTCTACGTGGTGGAGGGAGCCGAGGCGACGGAGCTGCGCATGGTGCTGGTGCACGAGCTGGTCCACGCACTCCAGGATCAGTACGTCGCCATCAGCGACCTGCTCGACCCGGAGGCCGGGAACGACCGGCGCAGCGCCGCCCAGGCGGTGCTCGAGGGACAGGCGACGCTCGTATCGCTCAAGGCGATGCTCCCCGATCGGGACCTGACGGCCATGCCCGAGCTGTGGCAGAACTTCCGGCCGGCGATCAAGCAACAGTACGAGCTGATGCCGGTGTTCAGCACCGCGCCGGTGATCCTGCAGGAGGTGTTGATCTTTCCGTACCTGGGTGGGGCCGATTTCGTGCGCTGGTTCGAGGGAACGTACCCCGACACGATCCCCTTCGGCCCGCGCCTGCCGCAGTCCACGGAGCAGGTGCTCCACCCGGACCGGTACCGCGACGAAGACGTCCCGATCGATCTGGTCTTCGTGGATGACCCGACACCGTTCTACTCCGATGAGCTGGGGGAGTTCGAGACGCGGGTGCTACTCGGAGTCCTCACCGAGAGCGAGTCGATGGGTCGGGCGGGGGCGATGGCCTGGGGAGGAGACCAGTACGCGGTATACCGTGACGCGACCGGTGACGCGCTGGTGTGGTGGTCGGTGTGGGACACGGAGCGGGCGGCGGATCGGTTCGCCAGCGTGCTCCAGCGCGGGTGGAGCATGCGCGAGATCTCGGGGCGGCGCTCCGCCGTGGAGCGGTTCACCGTCGAGGGACATGCCGCCGTGCGAATGATCGATGCCCCGAGTGCGTGGCCGGGTTGGGACGATCCGCCGGCCGTCAGGGCGGTGTCGCCCGACTAGGGCATCAGCAGCGAGACGCCGTACGCCATCGCGCCCACGATGGCGCCCAGGAGGTACCCCAATCGTACGATCAGATTGAGCTCTCGCTGCGTGGTATTGCGCACGATCTCCTCGATGCGCTGCAGTGAAAAGCCGAGCACCTTCTGCTCGACCATGTTCTGCACGTCCACCTGCGCGACCACTTCGGGGAGCTGTTCCTGGATCCACTGCCACAGCGCGGGCGCGAGCTGTGCGGCGATGCGGTCGGTACTTCCCTCGGGCAGCCAGTCGGAGGGGCGTCCCACGGGCCGGTTGAGGAGCGCCCGCAAGGCCGTGGCGGTGCCGTCCCGCACCCAGCCCTGCAGGCGCGGGGTGCGAGCGGCCTCGGCCAGCCACGCCGCAGCGCGCTCGGGTGGCAGGTGCCGCAGGAGGTCGCCCCAGGTTCGCTGCTCCGTGGCCTGGAGCGCCCGGTCGAGCTGCTCGATGGCGTGCTGCCGCGTCGTCGGGTCCCGCAGCGCTGCCGTGATGTTCCGCCCCGCGGCGTTCTTGATGCCCTCGGTTCGCTCCGGCCCCAGCCGCGCGAAGTGATCCTTGAGGGGTCGCCGCAGGAAGTTGACCACGGCGTCGTTGATG
>JBDGXT010000316.1:0-2448 GCA_039584455.1 Gemmatimonadota bacterium | reverse complement strand
AGTGAGCTAAGTCCAAGGGCTTTCGTAACTTTCGCGATTCTCCTATATTAGCTGCCCAAAGATGCACCTTTACGCCCCGGACGATCCCCGGCCCATCCACTTCATGGGGATAGCGGGCGCAGGGATGAGTGCGCTGGCCCTCATCGCGCTGCGCCGCGGGGTGCCAGTCACCGGATGTGATACGCACCCGGCGGCCGCCGATGACCTGGCCCGCGTGGGTGCCCAGATAGCGACGGGACACGACGCGAGCCATGTAACTGGTTCGCGTGCAGTGGTTTACACGGCGGCGGTCCCACATGAGCACGCCGAACTGGAGGCGGCTCGGGCCGCCGGTGTCCCGGTGGTGCCCAGGGCCGATGCCCTGGCGCAGATCGTGGCACCGGGCAGGGTGGTTGCCGTTGCCGGCACGCACGGCAAGACGACGACCACCGCCATGGTGGCAGACGCGCTGGCGGCCACCGGTGCCAATCCGACCGCCCTCGTGGGAGGTCGGGTCGCCGCGTGGGAGGGGAATGCGCGGCTCGGCGACGATGACGTGTTCGTGGTCGAGGCCGACGAGTATGACCGCGCACTTCTCAAGCTGCACCCCACGGTGGCGTTGGTGGGGAACGTGGAAGCCGATCATCTGGAGTGCTACGGCTCGGTGGAGGCGCTCCAGGAGGCGTTCGTCGAGTTCGCGGGACGCGCGCAGCGGGCCGTGGTGGGTGCCGACGATGCAGGTGCGAGCCGGGTGGCGCGTGCGCTCGAGGTCGCGACGTGGCAGGTCGGACTCGCCGACAGTGCCGACCTTCGGCTGTCGGACGTTAAGCGGGAGCAGGACGCGACGCTCGCGACGCTCGCGCTGCCCGGCGGTCGCAGGGTGACGCTGCGGCTCTCGGTGCCGGGGCTGCACAACCTGCGCAACGCCGCGATGGCGGTCGGCGCGGTGTTGGCGCTGGACGCTGATGTGGACCGGGCGCTCGTAGGCCTGGCGGCGTTCCGCGGAGTAGGACGGCGGTTCGAGGTGTTGGGCGCCATCGACGGCGTGACGGTGGTCGATGACTATGCGCACCACCCCTCCGAGGTCGCCGCGACGCTCGCGGCGGCGCGGCAGCGGTATCCGACGGCGCGGTTGGTGGTGGCGTTTCAGCCCCATCTCTACTCGCGCACGCAGGCGCTGGGCGAGGCGATGGGGATCGCCCTGGCGATGGCCGACCTGGCCGTGGTAACCGATGTATACGCGGCGCGCGAGAAGCCGATTCGCGGCGTGACAGGCAAGATCGTGGCGAAGGCGGCCAAGCGCGCAGGCGTGAAGGTCGAGTGGGTGCCCAAACGCGAGCGATTGGCTGGAAAGCTCGAGAAACTCGTGGGAGAAGGCGACGTGGTACTGACCCTCGGAGCCGGCGACATCACGAAGGTCGGGCGTGACCTGCTCGAACGTCTCGCGGGGAGCGCGGCGTGAAGCGGCGGCTGGTCCTGTTCTGCCTGCTCGTGCTCGTCGTGATCGCCACGGCGGGTTTCGCGCCGCGAGCGCTGCGGCGTATGGAGTTCTTCCGCATGCGTCAGGTCGAACTGATCGGCCTGCGCTACCTCGCGCCGGAACAGGTGCTCGAGACCCTCGACTTCGGGCCTGCCCCCCATCTCTTCGATCCGACGGACGCCATCGAGCGACGGGCGGAAGCCATCCCCGGTGTGGTGGACGTCAAGATCCAGCGCCGTCTCCCAGGGACGCTACGCCTCGTGGTCGCCGAAGAGGTGCCGGTCGCGTTTGCACCGGGGCCGGCGGGGCTCGTGCCGCTGGACGCGGAGTGTCGCCCCCTCCCGTACGATCCCGCGGTGAGCGGGTTCGATCTTCCCTTGGTGCCGCGGGTGGATTCGGTGGTGGTGCGTGCGCTCGCGCTGGTGCGGACGGCCGATTCGTCCCTGTTCCAGGAGGTGGACGCGGCACGGCGCGGCGCGGGTGGGACGGTGGTGCTGGAGCTGGGAGAGCACCGGGTGCTGCTGCGGGCAGTGCCCACTCGTAACGAGATCCAGGCGGTGGAGACAGTGCGCGAACAGCTGATGCGATCCGGCCGCCCGTTCGAAGCGCTGGATGCCCGGTTTGCCGGGTGGGTGGTCGTGCGGGGGGGTCCAGCATGAAGCGCGAAGCGGTGGTGGTCGGCCTCGACGTCGGGAGCACGAAGACCTGTGCGGTCATCGCGGAGGCGACCGGTGACGGTCGGCTCCCGAAGTCCCGCGTCCTCGGTGTGGGGATGGCCAAGTCCGGCGGCGTGAAGCGCGGCCAGGTGCGCGACATCGAGGAAACGACCGACTCGATAGTGCGGGCGCTGCGCGACGCGGAGCGTATGGCGGGTTTGAAGGTGCCGTCGGTGTACGGTGGGGTCGCCGCCGAGAACATCTCGTGGCAGATGGAGACGGGATTGGCGTCGGTCACGGGAGAGGAGATTCGCCGACAGGACACCGACCGGG
>JBDGXT010000315.1:0-4173 GCA_039584455.1 Gemmatimonadota bacterium | reverse complement strand
TCGAGGGGTCCTCCACACGACAAAGTCCGACATCTGTGACGACATAAGGTCGTCATGACCCGATCAGAAGAGTCCTGTCGGAGCGCCTTTCACGCAAGGTCATGGAACCGGCTCAGGCGGCGCCAGCTCGAACTCTTGCCTGATTGGACCGGGTAGCGCCGTCTCGTCTGATCTCCACACCGTGCGGCCGGCAATTCGGACTTCGATGTTTCTCACGGCCGGCGGCAGCACGATTTCGTAGCTCGCCGTTGACGCAGCAGCATTGAGAATCCGAAGGCCCCCCGGCAGCACCACTAGCTCCTCGCTTCCGTCTCCCCCCAGCACCCTCGCGCTCGCAGACGGCACCGAGTCCACGGTGATGAAAACCGTGCCCCGACCCTGCGTGCTGATCACCTCCAGGCTGAAGTCCGAACCGGCTGCGGCAAATGTCACGACCGCCGTCGTCTCGGCGACGTCAATCGCTGGCTCCTCCCGTGGGGGCGGCGGCGCAGGCGCTTCCGTGAACAGCGACCGGATGGCGTGCCACCCCTCGACCAGCCACCCTCGAGCCGGACTCGCGGCTACGGCGACCACGAGGAAGATCGCTGCCGCCTGGACCAGCCGTCTGCGGGGCCAGCGGTGCGCGCGCGCCGGCGTGTGCGCCGTGCCCTCGGCTCCGTCTCCGTGCTGGAGGGCGAGACGGAACCGGTCTGACAAGTGCTCGAGCTCGGCGGCATTCTGACGGCATGTGACACAGTCCCGTAGATGCCGGTTGATCCGCGCCTCCTCTTCCGGCGGGCACTCTCTGTCGAGGAGTCTGATCAGATGCCCGTTCTCGAGGTGCCCTCCGTTTCCGGCCATCGGCTGGGTCATGACAGTATTCCTCCTGCCGGGCCGAGCTCACCGGCGAGCTTTCGCAGTGCGCGGGCAATCATGGTGCCCACTGACTTCGTGGTGGTTCCGACGGTCTCGGCAATCTCACGGTGCAGGAACCCCTCCTCGCGCATGAGCAAGACCGTACGCTCTCGTTCCGAGAGTCGCGCGAGCATCTTGCGCACGATCTGGCGGCGCTCGGCACGCTCCAATTGCTCATGTGGATCCTGTTGCGGATCGGTCGCGAGGGCCTGCGGAGAGACATCGGCCAACCCGCGCACCGCGACCTGCTTCTTCCACTGATCTCGCACCACGTTGGTAGCGACGGTGAACAGCCACGCCCGGAGGTTCGCCGTGTGCGTGGGTGGCCGCGTTTGCAGGCGCAGGTAGGACTCCTGGGCGGCATCCTGCGCCTGGTCCGGATCACCCGTGAGGCGGGTGAGGTATCGGACCAGCGCGGCGTTGTGCTCCGCAAACAGCGCATCCACGTCCACGGTACGCGCGCCCATCACCACGAAGTCAGTGCCACGTCAAGCCGAGCGTGAAGGTCAGTGAGACGTCCGTCTCTTCTGCGAAAAAGTAGACCACCATGTCGACGTTCGGCGTGACGAAGAAGTTGCGGCCGAGGCGCAGGTCGATGCCGGTACCGACCGTGGGACCCACCCCCGACGTACTCTGAGCCGTCACGACCCCGAATCCAGCTCTCAAAAACCATTCGCTCAGCAGACTGCGGTTCGGCGCCGAGCTGTGAATCGGGAAGATCGCGGCCGTCGCCGCGACGCTCACCCGCGTGTCGTCTCCTGTGTCGGCCTCGTCGCGCCACCAGTTGAGCACTTGTGCCCCGAATTGCACCTGCTTGTTCGGCGTCCCTCAAGCACCGCGCAGTCCGTTCATGACGCCACCGCCGCCCCCGAAGCTCAGCCAGAACCCCGAGCGCGTGCCCGCCTCCTGCGACAACGCCGATCCCGAGGCTAACGTGAGCACGACTGTCAGGGCAACTGCGACTCTCTGGAACATTCTATCGCTCCCAGTGCGTAGAAGAAACGAGCACCGCGCAGCCACTCCCGGGCTGCCTTCTCTGGCCTAACGAATGAGGTCTCAGGACTCTGACCTCTCTTTGCCGCCGGGGAAGGCGCCTTCGTGGCTCACGCCGGGGGCGTGAAGGCCGACACGGGCGCTCGGCTTTGTTGCGTCAGAAGCTCCCGGCGGAGATCGTTCCACGCAGAGAGGAACTCCGACAGCGCCGATGCGGAGTACACACAGGTTCGTGCGTCGCGTGGGCTGGGCAGCGACATGGGCTGGTCTCGTGGCTGGCGTGCCTTGGTCTGCGCTCGAGGCGCAGCAGTCGGCCGCCCTCTCGGGCACCGTCCTCGCCGCGGACGCGGCGAGCCCGCTCCCCTACGCCATCGTCACGCTCCGCTCGCTCTCGGCCGACTCCGCTGGGACCCACTCGACCGCACCGGACGGCGACCACGTCGGGACGGTGGTTACCCGGCACGACGGCACGTACCGCTTCAGCGACATCCCGCCCGCGGCCTATCGGGTTCGCATCCGATGCATCGGCTACCATGCCGCCTCCGTGGACGTGGAGCTGCGACGCCCCACGGGCGTCAACGTCTCCGTCGCACTGGAGGTCGCTCCGGTTCGGTTGCGGCCGATCGAGGTGCAGGCCGTGTCCACCGACCTGTACGCCGGGGGCGCGAGGCCGGCGTCCGCGGCTGGGCGCGGACGCATCGAGATCGAGCAGTGGCGCCAGCGCTCCTTCCTGACCAGCGACGTGCGAGTGCTGACCCACGAGGACGTGCTCAGCGCGGCGACCCTTGGCAACTCCGATCCGTTCCGGGCCCTGCAGCGACTTCCCGGGGTCACGACGCGGGACAACTGGACCGCCGAGGTCTGGACGCGCGGCGCCGGATGGGACCACACCCGCGTCTACTTCGACGGGCTGCCGCTCTTCAACCCGTTCCATGCGGGGGGCATGACCACGGCGGTGAATGACCACGTCCTCGGGTCAGTGCTGTTTCACCCCGGTGTCCGCTCCGTTTCGCTGGGCGAAGGCGCGGCCGGCGTCGTGAATCTCACGTCGCGGCCCGCCGCCGGCACCGGAGACGTGCGCGGACAGGGAACCCTGAACTGGCTCGGCGTCGGGTTCGCGCTGGAGCGCCGCCTCTTCGGCGGACGCGGCGGCGCGCTGGTGGCGGCGAGGAGATCGAGCCCCGACGGGTCGCGCGATATCCCCAAGGAGTTCAGCGACGTCGTCGCTCGAATCGATGCGGATCTGGGCGCCGAGCGTCATCTCGAGCTGAGCGGCATCTGGGAGCGCGACTGGATACGGCAGCCGCTCCATGACGGCGCGACGCACAACACGTTTGCCTGGGGGAATCTGGCAGCGAGGCTCACGCTCGACATGCCGGTGTCGGGGGTGTTTTCCCGCCATACCATCGGCGCCAGCCGGTCCGACGTGGCGGCACAGTATACGGAGGAGGGAGCGTTGCTCGCGCCGGTCGATGCATTCCGGGAGGTGCAGCCCAACACTGACGGCGTCATCACGTATCTGACCGCGCACGGCGAATTCGGCTCGCCGATGCTCGACGAGTACGAGACCGGCTGGCGGGCCGGCTACGCGCTCACGCATCAGTCGCTGCAGTACGATGGCGCCGCGCCGGCGCCCCACCCCGTGCAGACGTTCTCGAGTTCGGTGACGCCGGAGGGGCGTCTGACCGTGGGCGCCCTGTGGGCCGAGGCGCGCTGGAAGGCCGCCAGCCGGCTCAGCGTCCAGGGGGGCATCAGGGTGGAGGGCTCCGAGGCGTTGCACAACGCCGGCCCGGTGCGTCTCGCGCCGCAGCTCGCGGGCCGGTACGCGCTCGCCAGCCGGCTCACCCTCACCGCCGGCGTGGGACGGTCATACCAGTATCTGCAGAGCCTGGCTCCCGCCGGTGTGCGGGTCGGGCCCGGCCTCACGACGGGGCACTTCTGGCTCCTGGCCGGCGACAGTGTGCCGGTACTTCAGAATGACATCGTCTCGATAGGGCTGGAGCGGTGGCTCGGTGCCGGTCTGCTCGCGTCGGTGAATCTGTACGCGCGGCACGGGACGGGTATCGCGCTGGTCGATCCGACTCCGGGCCCCCTGCCGGAGACGCCGAACGTCGTCGAGGGACGGAATCGTGCCGCCGGGATCGAAACGGCCGTGCGGCAGCTGGCGGGACGGCTCACCTGGTCGGCGGGGTACACCTACAGCTTTTCGGAGATCGAAGCTGCGGGACGGCGCTTCCCGGCCGCCGAGGACCGGAGACACGCCTTCGACCTCACCAGCATCTGGCA
>JBDGXT010000054.1:0-14327 GCA_039584455.1 Gemmatimonadota bacterium | reverse complement strand
TCCGGCAGGGCCGCTGGTGCGGCCCGGCATCGAGGTGTTGCTGGAAGACTCCTCGCACCTCATCGCCGACCGCCGTGTGGGGCTGCTGACCAACCAGACGGGGATCGACCGCTCTGGTACGAGCGACGTGCAGCGGCTGCTCGATGCCGGTGCCCAAGTTACAGCGGTTTTCGCCCCCGAGCACGGGTACCGCGGCGCGCTCGACCAGGAGCTGATCGCCCACGGGCACGACTCGGCGGCGGGGCTCGCCGTCTTCAGCCTCTATGGGGAGGTGCGGGCGCCGACGCCCGAGATGCTGCAGGATGTCGACGTGCTGTTGGTGGATCTGCAGGATATCGGTGGGCGACCCTATACCTACATCCTGACCACCCTGCGGGTGACGCGGAGTGCCGCGGCCGAGGACGTCGCGGTGCTGGTGCTGGACCGGCCCAATCCGATCGGCGGCACCGCGGTGCAGGGGCCGATTCTCGACACGGCGTTCACCTCCGACGTGGGGATGCTCCCCGTTGCGCAACGTCATGGCATGACCCTCGGGGAGCTGGCCCGCTTCGGCAACGAGTGGCTCGACATTGGTGCCGACCTCACCGTGATCCCGGCCGACGGCTGGGTCAGGGGGCTCTGGTTCGACCAGGCCGGGCTTCCCTGGGTGCGACCCTCACCCAACATGCCCGACTTGGAGAGCGCGTCACACTACCCCGGACTCGTGCTGTTCGAGGCCACGAACCTCTCGGTGGGGCGGGGGACCCCGGTGGCGTTCCAGGTCATCGGCGCGCCGTGGCTGGACCCCCTGGCTGTGATCGCGCGCGTTGGGGAGCTGGAGGGAGTGCTCCTGGCCGATACCGTGATCCGACCGGAGGCGCCGCCCGACGGGAAATACCCCGACGTGACCCTGCCGGCGCTGCGCCTGCTGGTCACCGACCGGGAGACGTACGATCCGGTGACGGCGGCGGTGGCGCTGCTCGAAGCGATCGCGCGACTGCACGGGGATGTGCTGGAGGTGCGGCAGCGACGGCTGGCCCAGCTCATCGGGACCGACCGGGTGTGGGAGGCGATTCGAGAGGGTGCGTCGGTGGAGCAGATCGTGGTGGCGTGGCGGGAGCCGCTCGAGCGGTTTCGGGAGGAACGGGAGGTGTATCTGCTCTATCGGTGAGTTGGCGAAGGGAGAGGGGAACGGCGGGGCGGCTGGCTCCAAGCCCGTCCCCCCGTTATTCTTACCGGTCCATCACGGTACTACAATGTCGTCGCTGATTCCCGGTTTCGTGCGCCGCGGTTTCGAGGCCCTCCTCAGCCCGCTGGTGAACCGCTTGGTGGTCTGGCGGGTCGGTCCCAACGCCATTACCACCGTCGGCACGCTGGTCCTCATTGGGTCGGCGGTCGCCTTTGGCGTGGGCAAAGTGAGCCTGGGCGGCGCCCTCCTGCTGGTCTCCGGCGTGTTCGACATGCTGGACGGGCGAGTGGCGCGCAAGAGCGGCGGCGTGACGAAGTTCGGTGCGTTCTACGACTCCACGCTGGACCGGGTCGGGGACGCGGCGCTGTTCACGGGGATTCTCCTCTATTTCGTGTCGGGGGGCGTGCCGCAAGCCTGGATCGTGCCTGCCGCCGCCGTCGCAGCGGTGGCGCTCGGGGCGGGGTTGATCGTGTCCTACGCTCGAGCGCGGGCCGAGGGCCTGGATCTCGAGTGCAAGGTCGGCATTGCGCAGCGTGCCGAACGCGTGCTGGGGCTCGGCGTGCCGACCATGTTCTTCGGCGCCGGGCCGAGTGGCTTCTTGCTGTTGGGTATCGTTGCGCTGCTGGCGGTGCTGGCCATAGTCACCGTGGTGCAGCGCATGGTTCACGTTCGTAAGATTACGCGGCGCAAGCCCCGGACGACGCAGTCCCGCTGGCAGACGCCTGCGTTGGCCGATATGTCGTCAGAGAAAGGACCTGGTGGTGACTGAAGCAATCAAGAAGGACCTGGCTCCGGCCGAGGGCACGCTGGGCGTGCTGCTGGTGGGGCTCGGAGCCGTGGCGACGACGTTCGTCGCCGGCGTGGAGAACATCCGGCGTGGGCACGCGAAGGCGGTTGGCTCGCTCGGCAAGATGGCCACGATCCGCCTGGGCAAGCGCACCGAGGGCCGCTCGCCACTGATCGAGGACTTCGTGCCGCTGGCCTCGCTGGACGACATGGTATTCGGGGCCTGGGATCCGATCTCTGACGACGCCTACGAATCGTGCAAGGTGGCGGGCGTGCTCGACGCCCCGCACATCGAGCCGATCAAGGATTTCCTGCAGACGATCAAGCCGATGCCGGCGGTGTTCGACCGCAACTACGTGAAGCGGCTGGATGGAACCAACGTGAAGCAGGGCAAGACCAAGCGGGAGCTGGCCGAGCAGCTGCGCGAGGACATCCGTTCCTTCAAGGCGCAGCACAAGTGCGATCGCCTGGTCATGGTGTGGTGCGCGTCCACCGAAGTGTTCATCCAGCCCGGACCCGCGCACGAATCGCTGGCGGCGCTTGAGCAGGCGATGGACGCCAACGACGACACGGTCGCGCCGTCGATGCTGTACGCCTGGGCGAGCCTCATGGAAGGTGTGCCCTTCGCCAACGGCGCTCCGAACCTGACCGTCGATACGCTGGCGCTGCAGGAGCTGGCCGAGCTGAAGAGCGTCGCGATCTGCGGCAAGGACTTCAAGACCGGCCAAACCCTCATGAAGACGGTCCTCTCCCCGATGCTCAAGGCCCGCATGCTGGGGCTCGCGGGGTGGTACTCCACCAACATCCTGGGCAACCGGGACGGCGAGGTGCTGGACGATCCCGAGTCGTTCAAGACCAAGGAGGAGTCCAAGCTCGGGGTCCTGGACCACATCCTGCAGCCCTCCATGTACCCGGACCTGTACGGCAACATCTACCACAAGGTGCGGATCAACTACTATCCGCCGCGCGGTGATAACAAGGAGGGTTGGGACAACATCGACATCTTCGGATGGCTCGGCTATCCGATGCAGATCAAGATCGACTTCCTCTGCCGCGATTCGATCCTGGCGGCGCCGATCGTACTGGGAAGAACACGCTGCGCTGGCTCATGGGTGAGGATCAGATCACCCATCTCGGGGTCGAGTACTACGAATACGAGAAGGTGTGAGCACCGCTGATCTCGTAGTCATCGTCCTCGGCCTCATGCTGATCCTGGTCGAACTGTGGTTCTTCCTGGGGCAGCGAAAGGTCCCCGCGGCTGCGGCACCCAAGGGTGGTGTGCAGGAGCTGCGCATCGTCGTACGGGACGGCTACAATCCGGCGACCATGACCGTGGAAGCCGGCCGGCCCGTGCGCCTGCTGTTCTTCCGGGACGAAACGAACGAGTGCTCCGAGCGCGTGGTCTTCGATGGATTGGGGATCGACCAGGAGCTACTACCCTTCAAGACGACTCCCATCCAATTCACCCCCAAGGACCCGGGCGACTATCCGTTCCGCTGCGGCAAGTCGGTGATGAAGGGCCGCATCGTGGCGCAAGTCGGTCGTGAGGGGGCGCGGGCCAACCTCGGCAAGGGGCATGTGAAGCATGGGTAGAGCGCGCATTACCCTCCCGGTCGAGGGCATGACCTGCGGTGCCTGCGCGACCACGGTGCAGAAGCGGCTACAGCAGGCGTCGGGGGTGCACGACGCGGTCGTGAACTACGCGACCGGGAAGGCCACGGTCGACATCGACGACACGCAGGTCAGCGTCGCCGAGTTGGTGCGGGCCGTGCGCGACTCCGGGTACGACTGCGCCAAGGCGACGGTGGTGATCGCCGTCGAGGGCCTGCACTACGCCACCACGGTGGCGCGGCTGGAGCATGAGCTGACGGAGCTCGAAGGCGTGCTGAGCGCCACCGCCAACCAGGCGACGGAGCAGGTGCGGGTCGAGTACATCCCGGGGCTGACCTGGGCCAAGCACATGGAAGCGGCCGTGGTGCGCGCTGGGTTCTCGCTGGCCCAGCCGGTGCCGACGGACGATCCGGTCGAGCGCGAGCGGCTGCGCCGCAAGGCGGAAGTACGCAAGCTCTCCGGGAAGTTCGCGCTCGCGGCGGTTGCGGCCGTGGTCACGATGATCGGCTCGATGCCGCTCATGGGCGGAATGGAGGCCAAGGAGCACGATCTGGTCGCCCGGCTGATGGCGCCGCTGAACGACACGCTCGCCGGATGGCTCCCGGCGCTGTACGCGTTCGGCGCCACGAGTCCCCAGATGCTCAAGCTCGTCCTGATGCTGATCACGCTGCCGGTGCTGCTGTGGAGTGGCCGGCAGTTCTTCAAGGGGGCGTGGAGCGGGCTCAAGCACCGCAGCGCCGACATGAACACCCTGATCGCGGTGGGCACGGGGGCGGCCTTTCTGTACTCCCTCGTGGCCACGCTCCTCCCCTGGGTGTTCAGCGGAGCGGGCCTTCCCGCCGACGTCTACTACGAGGGTGTGAACGCCATCATCGCACTCATTCTCCTGGGACGGCTGCTCGAGGCGCGTGCCAAGGGGCAGACCTCCCAGGCCATCCGGCGCCTCCTCGCGCTGCGACCCAAGACCGCCACGGTGCAACGTGGTGGCCAGGAGGTGGAGGTCGCGGTCGAGTTGGTCGAGGTGGGAGATAAGGTATTGGTGCGTCCCGGTGAGACGCTGCCGGTGGATGGGGTGGTCATCGAGGGCGAGTCGAGCGTGAGCGAGGCGATGCTCACCGGCGAGCCGATGCCGGTGGCCAAGCAGCCGGGCGATGAGGTGTTCGGCGGCACCATCAACACCACGGGCTCGTTCACGTTCGAGGCGAAGGCCGTGGGTACCGACACCGCGCTGGCGCAGATCGTCCGCCTGGTGGAGGAGGCGCAGGGCACCAAGGCCCCGGCGCAGCGCCTCGCCGACAAGGTGGCCGGCGTGTTCGTGCCCATCGTGATCGCGGTGGCCATAGTGGCCTTCCTGGTGTGGTGGGTGCTTGGCCCGTCGCCGGTCGTGGTGTACGCGACGGTGGCGCTGGTGACGGTCCTGGTGATCGCCTGTCCCTGCGCGCTCGGGCTGGCCACGCCGACGGCCATCATGGTCGGCACCGGGAAGGGCGCGGAGCACGGTGTGCTCATCCGCGGTGGTGAAGCCCTGGAGGGTGTGCACCGGCTCGACACGGTGGTGTTCGACAAGACGGGGACGATCACGGTGGGGCGGCCGACCGTCACCCACGTGATGGGAGCGAAGCGCTCCGACGGTACCACGGTGAGTCCGGCCGAAGTGCTGCGCCTGGCTGCCTCGGTCGAGTCGCGCTCCGAGCACCCGCTGGCCCACGCCGTGGTCCAGGAGGCGGCGGAGAAGAACATCCAACTCACCCCCGCCGAGCGGTTCGTGGCGATGGAGGGCCGTGGCGCCCGCGGTATCGTCGGCAAGTACCTGGTCGAGGTGATCTCGGCACGGCACACCGAGGAGCGGAGCCTTTCACTGGGATCGCTGGTGCGCCCGCTGGAGCATCACATCTTGGCCGGCCGCACCCCGATCGTCGTGGTGGTGAACGACACGGTGCAGGGGCTGCTGGCCGTCACCGACGAGGTCAAGCCCGAGGCCAAGGCCGCGGTCGAGCGGCTCAAGAAGATGGGGCTCGAGGTCTACGTGCTCAGCGGGGACATCAAGAAGACCGCGAGCATCGTGGCGAAGGAGGTCGGGATCGACCGGGTGCTCGCCGAGGTGGACCCCCGCTCCAAGGCCGAGGTGATCAAGCGGCTGCAACAGGAAGGCCACATGGTGGCCATGGTGGGCGACGGGATCAACGACGCGCCGGCGCTGGCGCAGGCCGACATCGGCTTCGCCCTCGGGACGGGGACCGACGTTGCGGTGGAGGCATCCGACGTCACGCTGGTGCGGGGACACCTGGGCGGTGTCGTGGCCGCGGTCGAGTTGTCGCGCCGCACGACGCGCACGATCCGCTCCAACCTGTTCTTTGCGTTCGTCTACAACGTACTGGCCATTCCGCTGGCGGCGGGGATTCTCTATCCGTTCACCGGGCTGCTGCTGAGCCCGATTGTCGCCAGCGCGGCCATGGCACTCTCCAGTCTCAGCGTCGTGGGGAACTCCCTGCGGCTGCGGCGCTTCAAACCTTCGATAGCGACGTAAGGCACATGCGGTACTTCCATCGGACATCCATCGCGCCCGACGACGTGCTGGTCGAGGCCGACGCGTACTTCGGTGAGCGGCTGCAGCGCTCCGACGCCGGCGACCGCCGCCGCACCTTCACCGGCACGATCGGCCGCATCGACCTGACGGTCGAGGCGGAGGGCGGGCACTATACTCTGATCAACGTGGTTACCGATCAGGTGGGGGAGAGTGAGGCGGACAAGGTGGCCAAGCGCTTCCTCGGCATGGTGCACAAGCGGGCAGAGCCCCGACACGAGGTGAAGGGGGCGTACTAACCGGCCGGCGCCGGTCCACCGCTGGGGCAGTGGGAACACGGGAAGGGGGAAGGGTACTGCGGGACCGTCGTACCCTTTCCCCTTGCGCCTTGCCCGGACAGCGAACCAGCGAGCTACTCGGAGCAACGAACGCACTATGGCATCAACCAGACTCACCATCACCGGCATGACCTGCGACCACTGCGTCGCGAAGGTCCAGCAGGCGCTCCAGGACGTGGACGGCGTCTGGGGGGTTTTCGTGGAGCTCGACGGGGGTACGGCCGAGGTGGACTTCGACGACGCGAAGGCCGGGCCCGACGCGCTCACCGAGGCGGTGAAGGCCGCGGGGTACGAGGCCGCGGTTGGCTGAGGTCACCTATCTCGAGGCCCTGCGGCAGGGTCTCTGGGAGGAGATGGAGCGGGACGAGCGCGTCTTCATCCTGGGCGAGGATGTGGGCGCGTACGGCGGTGCGTTCAAGCTGACCGAGGGGTTCCTCGAGGAGTTCGGCGCCGACCGCGTGATCGACACCCCCATCAGTGAGGCGGCGATCGTGGGTGCCGCGGCGGGAGCCGCGCACATGGGCATGCGGCCGGTGGCGGAGATGCAGTTCATCGACTTCATCGCCGCGGCGTACGACGTCCTCACCAACTACGTGGCCACGGCGCGCTACCGCGCTGGTCTCGCGACCCCCATGGTGGTGCGCGGTCCTGCGGGCGGCTACGTGCGCGGCGGCCCGTTCCACTCCCAGATGCCGGAGGCGGCGTTCTTCCACACCCCGGGGCTCAAGCTGGTGTGTCCGGCCACCGCGCGGGACGCCAAGGGACTCATCAAGGCGGCGATCCGGGACGAGGATCCGGTCATCTACTTCGAGCACAAGTTCCTGTACCGCCGCATCAAGGAGGAGCTGCCGGAGGACGAGGAGATCCTGACGCCGATCGGGGAGGCGCGGGTCGCGCAAGAGGGGACCGATCTCACGATCGTCACGTGGTCGGCGACGGTGTGGAAGGCGCTCGAGGCGGCCCAGCAGCTGGGGGAGAGCGAGGGCGTGTCGGTCGAGGTGGTGGACCTGCGCAGCCTCCTGCCCATGGACGATGCGGCGATCGTGGCGTCGGTGCGGAAGACGAACCGGCTGCTGATCGTCCACGAGGACACCCGTACCGGTGGGGTCGGCGGTGAAATCACGGCCCGCGTCAGTGAGCAGGCCTTCGAGTGGCTCGACGCGCCGATCCGGCGCGTGACGGCGCGCGATGCGCCGCTGCCGTACGCGGCGCAGCTCGAGGATTACGTATTGCCGCAGACAGAGGAGATCGTGGTGGCCGCGCGGGAGCTGCTGGAGTACTAGGTGCCCGGCCAAGCGATCCGCGGTATGTTGGTAGACTACTCGAATCACCTGGAGTGCAGGAGATCCGCATGGCCCGTGTAGACGTCATCATGCCGCAGATGGGCGAGTCGATTGCCGAGGGCACGGTCTCGCGGTGGCTGAAGCAGGTGGGGGACGAGGTGAAGCGGGACGAGGCCATCCTCGAGATCTCGACCGACAAGGTGGACGCCGAGATTCCGTCGCCGACCTCCGGTGTCCTGGCCGAGATCACCGTGCAGGAAGGCCAGACGGTCGAGGTGCAGACGGTCGTCGCCATCATCGAGACGGAGCAGGTCGTCGTCGCCGCGCCCGCCAAGCAGGAGGAAGCGGCCGCACCGGCTGCAGCGCCGGCACCTGCCGAGCCGCCGCCGGCAGCCGCCGCACCCGTGCCGACGCCGGTGGCGCCGCTCGCGGTGCCCCCGGGCGGCGACGGGAACGGCGGGGCCGAGACCGCTGACGAGCGCCTGCGGCGACGCTCCACGCCCCTGGTGCGGCGCATGGCCGCGGAGCACGGCGTGGACATCAGCGGTGTGCCGGGGACCGGCCACGCGGGTCGGGTGACCAAGAAGGACCTCCTGGCGTTCATCGAGGGCGGCGCGCCCAGAACGGCGCCTGCGCCGGCCGCCGCCGCGGCCGCACCCAGCACCGTCGAGCGCCCGACGGTCGAGGCGTGGCCCGGCGACGAGGTCGTGCCGATGAGCCGCATCCGCAAGCTCACGGCCGACCACATGGTGCTGTCGCGCCGCATCTCGGCGCACGTGACCAGCTTCTACGAGGTCGACTTCACACCGATTGCACGGCTGCGCCAGCAACTCAAGCCGGCATTCGCCGAACGGGACACCAAGCCGACCTACATGGCGTTCATCGTCAAGGTGATCGCCGACAATCTGCGCAGGCATCGGGTCGTCAACGCTTCGGTGAGCGGGGACAGCATCATCTACCGCCAGTCCATCAACATCGGGATAGCGGTGGCACTGGATTGGGGGCTCATCGTCCCCGTGCTCAAGCACGCCGACGAGCTCTCGTTGCTGGGCATCGCCAAGCGGATGGCCGACCTCGCCGAGCGGGCCCGTACCAAGCGTCTCAATCCCGACGAGGTGCAGCAGGGCACGTTCACGATCACCAACCCGGGGACATTCGGCTCCTACATCGGTGCGCCGATCATCAACCAGCCGCAGGTGGCGATCCTCGGGGTGGGCGTGATCGAGAAGCGTCCCAAGGTGATGACGTTGGACGACGGTCAAGACGTGATCGCGATCCGCACGCTGGGCATGCTCTCCATGTCGTACGATCACCGGGTGGTGGACGGCGCGGACGCGGACCGGTTCATGGCTGACGTGAAACGCGACCTCGAGGAGTTCACGGACGGAGGGCTGTGATGGCGCGCCGCATCATCGAGATCGAGGGTGAGCGCTGGTACGTCTATCCCTCGGGCCGGGTCACGACCTACACGCACGACGAGCTCGGGCTGGTATTCGAGAAGGGTACCGGGCCTGATCTCGTGCGGCGGGTGACCCGGTATCGCTCGCTCGGTGCAAGCGGCCGGGACGCCGCGCTGGTCGATCTGTCCGACGCCCAGCTCGTCGAGTACTACCGCCAATCCCAGGGAGACCGGACGAGCCCCGAGGTACGCTACGGCCGCAGGGCCCGGTAGCACGTGGGCGCGATCGACCTCCACCTCCACTCCAACGCCTCGGATGGGGAGCACCCGCCGGCGGAAGTGATCCGGCGAGCGGCGGCCGCCGGTCTCGCCAGCATCGCGCTCACCGATCACGACACGCTCGCCGGGCTGCCCGAGGCGCTGAACGCCGGGGCGTCGGTCGGGGTACGGGTGATTGCCGGCTGCGAGTTCAGTGTGGCCACCAAGTGGGGGGAGCTGCACCTGCTCGGCTACTTCCTGCCCCTCGACGAGCAACGCCTCGAGGACTACCTGGCCGACAAGCGCCGGGCCCGGGTGCGGCGCGCCGAACAGATCGTGCAGCTGCTCAACGGGCTGGGCGTGGAGGTCGGTGTCGCTGAGGTGCTGAACGAGGCGTGCGGCGACGCCATCGGCCGGCCCCACGTGGCGCGCGCGCTGGTGCAGCGCGGCGCAGTGCCAGATGTGGACGCTGCCTTTCGCAGATATCTCGGCTGGCGCCGGCCGGCCTTCGTGCCGAAGGTACTGCCGCCGGTCGAGGAGGTCGCGGAGCTGGTACGGGCGGTCGGTGGGGTGACGTCGGCCGCCCATCTCAAGGACCGGGCGACCCGTGGCAGCTTGAAACTGCTCAAGAAGGCGGGGGTGGATGGCGTGGAGGTGCACCACCCGTCCCACGGCGAAGCCCGGGCCAACCGCACGCTGCGGCTGGCCAATGAGTTGACCATGCTCCCCACGGGGGGGACGGACTGGCACGGCGACGCCCGCATGGATGCACCGCTCGGGTCGGCGGACGTCCCCGAGGAATGGTTGGAGCGACTCGAGCGACTGCATCAAGAACGCAGATCTCTGTCGGAGGCCACGCAATGAAGGATATGATCGCGGTCAGGGACACCGCTCCCGACTTCGAGCTGGAGGGTTCGGACGGCGCCACGTACCGGTTGAGCGATGTGCTCGAGACGGCCCGCGCGCTGCTCGTCTTCTATCCGGGCAACAACACGCCTGGGTGAAACCGCCAGCTCTCCGCCGTGCGCGATGAGATAGCCCAGTATCGAGACGCCGACGTGCAGCCGTTCGGCGTGAACTTCGCGGGAGTCGAGAGCCATCGACGGTACGCCGACAAGCTGAAGCTCCCGTTCCCGCTGTTGAGCGACCCGCGGCGCGACGCGACCGGTGACTTCGGCGCGCTCAAGGCCGACGGCAAGCGGATCCAGCGCACCGTGGTGCTGGTGGACCGCGACGGCACCGTGGTGTTCTCCGCTCGGGGAATGCCGGGCGCCAGCGAGAGCCTCCCCGCGTTGCAGGGTCGCTAAATTCCGGCAGTGGGCCGGGAACTCGGACCCCCGGGCCGTGGTTGTGTGGAGCGGTGGCCGGCGGCGTGCGCCGTCGCGGGGAGGCGAACGAGCGGCAAGCAGAGGCTCCAGTGACTGATACGAAGACGCATGACGTGATCATTGTAGGCGGTGGTCCCGCCGGGCTGTGTGCGGCGATGTACGCAGGGCGCGGCATGCTCGAGACCCTCGTCATCGAGCGGGGCATGACCGGCGGCGAGATGCTGAACACCGACCTGATCGAGGATTACATCGGCTTCGAGAGCATCAAGGGCCCGGACCTGGCCAAGAAGATGACGGATCACGCGCTCAAGTTCGGCGCGGAGATCATCATGGATACCGTGGAGTCCATCACGAAGCTGGACGACGGGGACTTCGAGGTGAGGACCCAGCTCGACAAGACCTATTCGGCTCCCGCCGTGATCATCACGGCGGGCGGTACGCCGCGGAAGCTGGACGTCCCGGGCGAGAAGGAGTATGCGGGGCGCGGCGTGTCCTACTGCGCCGTGTGTGACGGAGCCTTCTTCAAGGGCGAGATTCTGGCCGTGGTGGGCGGCGGCGACGCCGCGGTGGAGGAGGCCGCCTACCTCACGCGTTACGCTGAGAAGGTCTACCTCGTCCACCGGCGCGACGAGTTTCGGGCGTCCCCGATCCTGCAGAAGCGGGCGTTCAACAACCCCAAGATCGAGGTGATCTGGAACAAGGTGGTGGAGGAGGTGCACGGCGAGCCCAAGGGCGTGACCCATCTGACCCTCAAGGACACGCAGACGGACGAGAGCTCCCGCCTCGACGTGGGCGGGGTCTTCATCTTCATCGGGTTCAACCCGAACTCCGGCCTCATCAAGGGGCACTTCGACCACGATGAAGGCGGGTACATCATCACCGACGACCACATGATGACGTCGATCCCCGGCCTGTTCGCGGCCGGTGACCTGCGCGTGCAGCTGGTGCGGCAGATCACGACGGCCGTGGGGGATGCCACGACGGCAGCCATGGCGGTGGAGAAGTACCTCACGGAGCGGCGGGACGCGGAGCAACCGGCCGTTGCCTCGCCCTAAGGTCATCTGCCTCACCAACGGCGTCTATCAGGAGAACTGCTACCTCCTGGCCGATCCCGACGCGCGTGCGGCCGTGCTCATCGACCCCGGTGAGGAGGCCGACCTGTTTCTGCACCGCGTCGGGACCGAGCGGCTCACGCTCCAGGCCATCTGGCTCACCCACGCCCACCTCGATCACATCCTGGGGGTGAAGGCGAGCAAACCGGCGTCCCCGTCTACCTGCACGCGGCCGATCGGCTGCTGTACGACGGTGTAGCGCAGCAGGGCGCGTGGCTCGGCGTGCGGGCCGAGCAGCCCCCGGCCCCCGACCGCGAGATCGCCCACGGCGACACCCTGACGGTGGGAAGCCTCGACTTCGAGGTGCGGCACGTGCCCGGCCACAGCCCCGGAAGCGTCGCCATCATCGGGCACGGGGTGGCGTTCGTGGGTGACGCGGTGTTCGCGGGCTCAGTGGGACGGGTCGACCTGCCGGGCGGTGATGGCGCCGCGTTGCTCGCGAGCATCCAGGAGCAGCTCCTCCCGCTGGCGGACGAGACGGTGGTGTACTCGGGCCACGGGCCGGAGACCACGATCGGCGTCGAGCGCCGCTCGAACCCGTTTCTCACCGGGGCGATTCCGCTTGTCTGAACTGCGGGGAAACGTGCACCATGCGGCGGGAAGCGCAGCCGCAACGCAGCCCCTAGCGGGGGTGGGGCCAGTGGGGCCGTTGGCCGCTGCTCGCGGCACGCTGCCCGTGCTCACCTGCCTGAGATGCGGCTTTGCCGTGACCCCAAAGGCCCGGGGCTGCAAGAACCCCTGCCACAACTGCGGGTTCCTCTACCCGCTGGGCGATTGTTCCGACTGACGGACACTGCCATGACCGAGCCCGACCCCCGCATTCGACCGCGCACTCCTGACGAGGTGGCCCCGGAGGTCAAGACGATCTTCGAAGCCTTCCTGAAGGAGCGGGGCAACATCCCCAACATGTTCCGCACGGCGGGGATTCGTCCCAAGCACCTCACGACGATGATCGCGCACTTCCGCACGGTCATGAGCGAGGGCGACGTCCCGCCGGTGCTCAAGGAGCTGCTCTCGGTCCGCGTTTCGGCGCTCAGCCCGTGCCGCTACTGACTGGCGTCCCACACCGCCTTGGCAAGGCGGCTGGGTTCGAAAGAAGAGTGGATCGCCGCGGTGCGCATCGAGGCGCCCGAACAGCGTCCTCGGGCGGAGCCGTCGCTCGAAGGTATGGACGAGAGCTGGAAGGTCGCGCTGCGCTACGCCGACGCCACTGGAACGAGGGCGAGATCGTGGAGATCACGATGGTGATCGGGCTGTTCGCGTACTTCAATCGCTTCAACGACGCGCTGCGGGTGGAAGTCACGCGCTAGGGTGACCGATTCGTGGTTGGAGACCGACGCTCCGTTGAGCGAGGAGGATGAGCACGTGAGCGAAACGCGGCTCGAACGCGACCCACTGGGAGAGCTTCCGGTGCCGGACTGGGCGCTGTGGGGCATCCAGACCGAGCGGGCGCGGCACAACTTCCCGATCTCGGGGCTCAGGCCGCTCCCCGCGTTCGTGGATGCCATGGTGTGGATCAAGCGCAGCGCGGCGCAGGTCCACAGGGAGACGGGTCGGCTCGATGCCGAGTGGGCCGCCGCGATCGCGGGGGCAGCCGACGAGGTGCTCGCGGGGCAACACCGGGAGCACTTCGTGGTGGATCCCTACCAGGCCGGCGCCGGCACCAGTCACAACATGAACGTGAACGAGGTGCTCGCGAACCGCGCCAACGAGATCCTGGGCGGCCAGCGCGGCGAGTACGCGCCCGTGCATCCCAACGATCACGTGAACATGGCGCAGAGCACGAACGACACGATCCCCACGGCGATTCGCCTCGGCGCGCTCTCACTGCTGCCGCCGCTGCTGGACGCGATGCGCCGGCTGGCGGAGGCGTTGCTCGAGCGGGGCCGGGCCTTCGACGTGATCGTCAAGGCGGGGCGCACCCACCTGCAGGACGCCACGCCGATCCGCCTGGGGCAGGAGTTCACCGCGTTCGGGCACACCGTGGAGCGCAACGCCGGCCGCCTCGAGGCGGCGGCCGAGCCGCTGCGCGAGCTGGGCATCGGCGGCTCTGCGGTGGGGACCGGGCTCAATGCGGAGCCCGAGTATCCCGCGCTGATGGTGCAACAGCTCTCCCAGCTCACGGGCTTCGAGCTGCGCGAGGGGAGTGACCGAGTGCAGCTGATGCAGTCAATGGGCGATGCGGCGGCGTTCAGCGGGATGCTGCGGACCTACGCGGTGGACCTCGCCAAGATCGCCAGCGACCTGCGGCTGCTGGCGTCCGGGCCGCGCACCGGATTGGCCGAGATCCGGCTGCCCGCCGTGCAGCCCGGCTCCAGCATCATGCCGGGCAAGGTGAATCCCGTCATCGCCGAGATGGTGAACATGGTGTGCTACCAGGCGATGGGAAACGACGCGACGATCGCGGCGGCCTCGGAGGCGGGCCAGCTCGAGCTCAACGTCATGATGCCTGTGATCGCGCACAACCTGTTCTTCACGATGGGGATCCTCACGAGCGCGAGCCGGGTGCTCGCGGAGCGC
>JBDGXT010000053.1:0-10335 GCA_039584455.1 Gemmatimonadota bacterium | reverse complement strand
GCTGGCCATGGTGAAGTTCACCCGCGTGTTGCTCGGCTGGCCGCCCTGGCTGGCGTTGGTCGTCTGCACCGGGCTCGCACTCACGTACACCATCGCGTCTGGTCTCTGGGGCGTCGTGGTCACCGACCTGCTCCAGTTCACGGCGGGCATGCTCGGGTCTCTCACCCTGGCGGGGATCGTCCTCGTTCACCTCGGCGGTCCAGCCGCACTGGCCGACCAGGTTCGCATGCTGCCCGACGCTCCAGTTGCGACGCTCGATCTCGTGCCAAATCCGGTGCACCTCAGTTCGCTGGAGTTCGCTTCCTTCCTTTGCCTGATACTCCTGCTCTGGACGCGCAGCGGTCAGGGTGACGGGTACGTCGCCCAACGCCTCTTCGCCACAAAGAACGAACGACAGTCGCTTCTTGCCTCGTTGTGGTTCAGCTTCGCCGCGACGGTGCTCATGACTTGGCCCTGGGTCGTCGTGGGCCTCGGATCGCTGCTGATCCTCCCGCTGGCGACAGCCGGCCCGGAGCTCGCAGCCGATCCGGAGCTTGCCTACCCGATGATGATCGTCCAGATGATGCCAGCGGGATTGCGCGGCTTGATGGTGGCGACGTTTCTCGCCGCGTTCATGAGCACGATGGACACGCATCTCTGCTGGGGCGCATCATACCTTGTGAACGACGTGTACCGCAGGTTTGTGCGCCGGCACGACACGGAGCGACACTACATCCTGGCGTCGCGTGTAGCGCTGGTCGCGCTCGCAGTGGTTGCCGCGTTGACGGCGTGGCAGATGGAGTCGATCCGGGGGGCGTGGATCTACATCATCGAGCTCACCGCGGGCGTGGCACTGGTCTGGCTGTTGCGCTGGTACTGGTGGCGGGTCAACGCCTGGGCCGAAGTGAGCGCCATGGCGGGGTCCTTCGTGATGGCAAATGGCGCGGTCTGGGCTGGCATGCTGCATCGCTTGGGGCTCGTATCCGACGGAGTCATGGCCGAGGTCAGCCGCTTCTACGGCAGCGAGTTCGACTTCATTCGGGCCACAATCATCCTGCTGGTGTGCACCGCGATCTGGCTCGTCGTGACACTCACCACCGCGCCCGACGACGAGACCCAGCTGCAGACGTTCTATCGACGGGTGCGGCCCGGTGGGTGGTGGGGCCCGATCGCAGCGTCGTGTTCGGACGTCTCCATCGAGCATGACGCCCGCCGCCAGTGGCTGGGATGGGGACTTGGGCTCTTGTTTGTGTACGGGAGTCTGCTGGGGGCCGGGTATCTGTTAACTGGCCGGCCGGTTTCAGGAACGGTGGCATTGCTGGATACTCAAGAGGAAAGAACCGGATGAAGATCACGATCATCGGGGCGGGGAGTCGCGAGTTCGGCCCGGCCACCGTGCGGGACCTACTCCTGAGCGACCCGATCTGCGAGCGGCAGCCGACCGTCACGTTGATGGATGTGGCAGAGGCGGAGTTGGAGATCACGGCATCCTACGCCCGGGAAGTCACGAAGCGGCATGGGAGGCCGGTGGACGTAGCGGCCACGACGGAGCTGGATCGCGCTCTCGACGGAGCGCAGGTGGTCGTGACCGCCATCGAGCGGGGTCGCTACTACTACTGGGCGCAGGATTTCCACTTGCCACGCCAGTTGGGGTTCAAGCAGATCTACGGTGAGAACGGTGGACCTGGCGGCCTCTTCCATGCGTTGCGGAACATGGGGCCGTCGGTGGAGATCGTGCGCGCCATGGAGCGCCACTGTCCGGACGCGCGGTTGCTCAACTTCACCAACCCGCTCACCAAACTCTGTGAGGCCCAGACTCGGCTCTCTTCCATCAGGGTAGTCGGACTTTGTCACGGCGTCTTCCATGGAATCGCCCAGATAGCCCAGCTTCTCGAGTGCGAACCACAAGAGCTACAGGCGTATGCCTGTGGCCTCAATCATTTCAGCTGGTTCCAGGAGGTGCGGGACCGAGCGTCCGGCGCCGACCTCTATCCTCGGTTGCGAGAGCGGGAGCGACAGGCCCACTGGTTGGCGCATTGGGACGAGATTGCACTCTCGCGGATCTTGTTCCGCGTCGTTGGTCTGTATCCATCCCCTGGCGCCAACCACATCGGCGAGTACGTGCGCTGGGCCGAGGAGTACCTGGCAAGCGCCGCGATGCAGTTCTTCCACGACCCGCGCGACGGTCGGCCATGGGAAAGTGGCGAGGTCCCGACGTGGGTGTACAACCTGAGCGACCGACCACACGAGGTGCCGCTATTCCCGGAGGGGCCCTTACCCCGACTGCACACCAACGCCCGGCTCAGCGCGGATCCAACCACGCCGCTCGAGCCGTCCGGTGAGGTCACCGTGCCAGTCATTGAAGGACTCTACTGCGAATGCAAGCACGACATTGCCGCGGTCAACGTGCGCAACGGCGGTGCCATCCCCAACCTTCCCGACGATGCGGTGGTCGAGGTCCCGGCAACGGCGGACGCGGGCGGCATCCACGCGAGACGGATGCAGCCGCTACCTGAAATGGCGGCTGCGCTGCTGAACACACAGATCAGCATTCACCGGTTGCTGGTGGAGGCGTACGAGCGCGAGTCCCGGGACGCATTGCTGCAGGCGCTATTGCTGGATCCCACCACGGTGTCCTATCGCGCGGCGGTGGACTTGATCGATCTGATGTGCGAGCGGCAGGCCGAGGTGTTACCCCGACTGGAGTGGCAAGACAGTCCGACTCGGCGCGGGTGACATCGGGTGGCGTTACACCCGCAGGTGATGCGCCGAGTCGTTTTGGTCAGGAGCGTGCAATGACGGACGGCATCAAGATCGCAGCAGCACAAGAACAGGATTTGCCAGCAATCACAGCGTTGATCGTGGAGCTTAGGGATGACGTCGATGGCCCAAATGCGACCGACCAACAGATGATTGAGAAGAACGTCAGAGTGCTCTTCCACGATCCTGCCGCGCGTTTCTTGGTGGCTCGCAGTGCGGACCATGTAGTGGGGTTTGCCAACTTCACAACAAGAAGGACCATAATCCACTCGTCTGAATCCGGCTTGGTAGACGAACTCATCGTATCAAGGGAATATCGGGGGAAGGGCATCGGGAAGAGGCTGGTGTCAGCAGTGGTCGACAAGTGTCGCGAACTCGGGTGTTGCGAGCTTGAAGTGAGTACCATGGTGAGCAACAGGAAGGCACGAGCGTTCTATAGGGGGTGCGGATTTGCTGACGAAGCGGTATTGCTGGAAATGGATCTTGGTGAATGATCTTGGCTCACAAGACGGAGCGGGCGGCGTGAAGGCCCCGCAGCCGCTCAGCCGACTGCGGGGCCTTCGTGCCTGCCCGCTCGCCCTTCTAGGGGAGGCGCAACGTCCGCAACCTTGCCTCTCGCGCTTCAGTTCGTGAGCGTTGCCGTTCCGGTCGGCAAGGGACTCAGCGCAGTGATCGTCCGCGGGTCGGTCGGACCACCATCGCCAAATGGATTGCCAAACGGCTTGAGCTGAAACGGTACGGCCGCGAGCGTCGCCTCGCCTTCATCGAACGTGGGTTCGATCGAGATTACGTGCATCCACTCGCTGTCACCTGTCACCAGGTCGTCCCCATTGAAGTCGAAGGGGAGCGCAATACCGCCGGGCACCGTATTGCCGTTGTCCATCACGAAGTCTCCGCCGGGGAACGGTGGGCCGGCGCCCAGGTCACCGGGCGCTCCTGACAACGGCCCGGCGGCGTCACTGTCCCGTGTGCTGACCGTGCCGTCCGCCTGAGGCGCGTACTTACCGTAGGAGATGGCCGTCTGCATGGCGGTACCCGGCATGTGGACCACCCAACCCTCGTACACCCAACCGACGGCGAGCGGTGGAAGCGTGACTGATGGGTCGGGTGCGCCGGAGGGATCGAGCAGCCAGATGCCGCCGTCGTCATCGCTACCGGTCATGGTGGTCGGTGTCAACAGCACGTGGGTGCCCGGGCTCGTCGCGAGGTCGGCCGAACTGCTCGCAGTGACGAACCCGAGGGCCGACAGCGTCGCCATCCCGCCGGAGAACGCTCCTCCCAGCAGCTTCTGATCGGATGGGACCGCGTCGGCGTCGCCAGGCGGTTCGACGGTGAGCACGAACATCGTGGGGTCGGCGATCGGACTGGTGAACGTGTGACGACCGGAGGCGCCGAGATTGAACTTGCCGGTTGAGAACGGCGATCCACTGGCGTCGATGACCCAGCCTTCGTAGGTGCCCTCGGTTGTCGCGTCGAGGGCTGAGAGGTTCTGGAACGCGACGTCGAACGTCGCCATCTCGGGTCCTTCGTCGCCGCAGGCGGCGAGTGCCGCGACCATGAGGGTGCCGACGTATCGGTTGAGCAACATGATTTCCTCCGTACCGGATGAGAGTGTACGGAAGAAGCTGGTTGAAACGCGATAGTGATTGAAGGGGAACCTCGGAAGGTTAGAGCCTTCTAACCTGCCTCTAATCTCCAGCGGGAAGCCAAAGTACGAACCGACTGCCTTTGTTCGGCGTGCTCTCCACCGCTATGGTCCCGGCCTGGAGCTCGGCGAGCATGCGCGCGATGGTGAGACCCAAGCCCGCACCGCCATGGGCACGACTGCGAGATCCCTCCGCCCGCTGGAAGCGGTCGAAGACTCGTTCGAGGTCGTTCGCTGCAATTCCCACACCTGTGTCCGTGATGGCGACGCCCACCATGCCGTCTCTCTGCTGCAGCTCGAATATGATGCTCCCCTTCGAGGTATAGCGAACTGCGTTGGACGCCAGGTTCAGGAGAATTTGCCGCGTGCGATCGGCGTCCCCGAGCGCCTCCGCGGGGCGGTTGAGGATAGCCTTCACATCGATGTCGCGCCCCGATGCCATCGCTTGGGTGACCTCCTCCACATCCCGTGCAACTTGGGCCAGATCGAACGGCCGCAGCGCGAGCTCGAGTTGCTGGTTCTCACCGCGAGCGATGAGGAGCAGGTCCTCGATCATCTTCGTTGTCTGGTCGACCTCGCGTGCAATCTCCCCAAGTGCCTCACGCATCTCCTCGAGCGACCTGTGTTCAGCCAGCGCCCACTGGGCTTGCGCACGCAGATGTGTGAGCGGTGTTCGCAGCTCGTGACTCGCGTCGGCCGTGAATGCCTCGAGGGCAGCATTGGCTCGCTCCACGCGGGTGATCAGACGATTGATCTCGTCGGCCAGCTGGGTGACCTCGGTCAGACCCGTAGGGCTGGTGACTCGCTCAGAGAGATCCCGCGGATCGATCTGTTGTGTCTCTTCGACCGTGCGCGCGAATGGGACGAGCGCCGCGTGGATGGTGCGGCGCGTTGCGCGCTGGGCGAGCAACGCGGCCGCTGGCAGGAGCGCGAGGGCGACGAGTCCCAAGGCGAGCATCGCAACCAGGTATGGCACGCGACTACCGGCAACGAAGATGTCGAAGTCGCCCGCACGCCGATGGCCGACCCGGTAACGCCATCGGCCACGCTCGGCGATCACGGTCACCAGCTGCTGTCGCACCTGGTTGTGTGATGCATCCGGTGCCACTCGGACCTCCTTCGCCGGCATCGTTGGCGACAAGAAGTACACGGTGCGCTCGCCTCCCTCGGTCGCCACAGCGCGAGTGATCAGAAAGGGCTCGCTCATCTCCAAGAGTTGATCCGCCAGCATGGCCGGGGCGACGGACGTGCGCTCCCCGCCGGGATCCGCGTACAGGCCCAGGAGCGACTGAATGACGTCGGCGGAGTGATCGAGCGCCCGGCGGAGCGCGAGTTCACTCACCAATGCCGAGGCGCCGATCACGATGACTGCGTACACGATGAGGGTGTGCCAGAGGACGCGACTCAAGCTCGCAGCCAGTCGTTGACGCAGGCGAGGTTCCATCATGTCGCGTCGAGCCGATAGCCGACGCCGCGCACGGTGCTGATTCTAGCTCCCGCCGTGTCGAGATCGAGCTTCTTTCTCAGGTAGTTGATGTACACGTCCACCACGTTCGTCTCAGGGTCGAAGTGGTAGTTCCATACCGCTTCGGCGATGCGCGATCGGGAGACGGTGCGGCCGACGTTTCGCATCAAGAACTCGAGGAGCGCTAACTCGCGTGGGCTCAAGTCGACAGTGCGGTCGGCGTTCGAGACTCGCCGCTGTAACGTATCTACACGTAACTGTCCGACTTCGAGTGTCGTGTCCTGTTGCCGTAGCTTGGCGCGCCGAATCAGGGCAACGATGCGAGCCATGAGTTCAGGAAGATCGAACGGCTTGGTCAGGTAATCATCCGCACCGCCCTCCAGGCCGCGGACCCGATCGTCGAGATCGTGGCGTGCGGTGAGGAGCAGAACGGGCGTCGTTACGCCCCGCTGCCGCAGCTCGGCCACGACGCTGAACCCATCGCGCCCCGGCAGCATCACGTCCAGCACGATACAGGCGTAGTCACCGTTCAACGCGCGGTCGAGCCCCCGGTCGCCGGATTCCGCGTAGTCAACGGCGTAACCCTCTTCACGCAATGCCTTGCGCAGAAAGGCGCGCAGGTTTCGATCGTCTTCGACCAACAGGATCTTCATGAGTACAGAAGGTAGGACTCTGCTCCGGGCCAAGGCAACGGCGAGAGCCCTCGATTAGAGCTTTCTAATGACTGGAGGCGTGGGGGTCATCATGCCAGGGGGCCGAAGTGGGCCCAGTCCCACCGAAGATCCCCCGATTCGCAAGTGGCCTTCCTGACGGGGTTGTGTGAGGGAGGGGCGGGTTACCTTACCCACGACCGAGCGGTCGCCTGCAGCTGATGGGCGAAGTCGTCAGGCAGCTCAGATCCAAGCGGGTGCCATATGGAACACCAGCTCCGTGCAGCAACCGCATCCGATCGCGACTTTCTCTATGGGCTGCACTGCACAACAATGCGCGAGGCAATCGCCAAGACGTGGGGCTGGGATGAAACATGGCAGCGCACCGATTTCGAGGCTCGCTTCCGGCGATGCGAGGTCTCGGTAATCGAGGTAGACGGCCGCGCTACCGGAGCGCTGTGGCTCGAATGGCGGCCCGCGGAACTCTACGTGACGGATCTTCAGGTCCTGCCGCAGCTGCAAGGCCGCGGCGTGGGCACGGCCGTGTTGCGTGAGATCATCGCCAGGGCGGCCACCCTCGGAATTCCGGTCGCGCTTGAGGTGCTGAGAGTCAACCGCCGCGCTCAACGGCTGTACGAGCGGCTTGGGTTCAGAGTCACGGCGACTTCAGACACGAGTATTCACATGCGGCATGGTGCTGGTGAGCCTGGAGCTGCCTAAACCGCGCATGCACCTGCGGAGGCGCGGACGTTAGACGCCACATTCTGTGTGGGAGGTGAATCTGCATTCTCCGGTGAACGAGCACGCTGGCCGCAAGATCATCCGGGCTGACAGGGCTCTCAAGAGGTTGACCCTGATAGGCGTGGCGGTGGTGCTGCTGGCAGGAGTCATCGCCTTCGGCTACACAGAGTCATTCTTGCATGACATGAAGGCGCTCGCCCGGGAGTCGCCGGGTCAGGCAGCAGCGAGAGTCGGCCTGGTCCTGAAGCTCGTCGCCATTGGTGCCGCCGTGATCCCCATTGCGGTTGGCGCCTACCTCACTCGCGTTGCGATGCTGACATGGCGGAGCAGCGAGTTTCCACCCCCAGGGACTCGAGTCCTCAGGGACACTACGGTCACCACAGGACCGAGAAGCCGACGTTGGGCGGTCTTCGCGTTTCTCGTGGCGGTGATACTTCTGTTGGGCGGGATCTTGGTCCCGCTGGTGACATGGACTCTGGTCGAGGGCCTTCTCCGCAGCAGCGCCGCTTCCGGTGGCGTCTAACGTGCGCCTGCACGGACGCCCGTTCGCCCTGAGGGTTGGACATCCGGCGCCGCTCGCCCCTCACAGATCCGGGCTGCATCTTATGCAACGGGCCCGTGTCCTACCTCCAGAGAAGGGAAAGGGAGGTCAGCGTTGTGTGGCCGATCGCCCGTCTCGGCATCCAGGTCACGCGAGGAGGATCGATGGGTGAACTAGACCCGCTCGGGTCCCTCGCCAGAGCGATGGGTGTTCACACCCACTATACGGATGGCCTGGGCAGGCCCGTTACGGTGGCGCCCGAGACGCTGCTTCGTGTCTGTGCCGCGCTCGGTGTCCCTGTCGCCCGCCCCAGTGACGCCGCCGACGCACTGCGGGCCCACCGCGCGACCGAGAGCACCGGGCTCCTTCCGCCCGTGCTCGTCGCCTGGGACGGAGCCCTGCCTCCCCTCGCGCTCTCCGCGAACGGTCCGGTCCACGCGGAGGTGCTTCTCGAAGACGGCGACGTCGCCCCGCTCGAGATCCGCGGCGCCGAGCTGCGGGCGACGCGCCCTCTTCCCATCGGCTACCACCGCCTCACGGTCGAGGCCTCGGGCCAGACCCAGACGAGCAGGATTATCGCCGCTCCGCAGCGTGCCTGGCGGCACCCCGACTCGGGAGGGAGGTGGGGGCTCGGGACGCACCTCGCGGCGTTGCGGTCGGCCCGCAGTCGCTCCCTCGGGGACCTCGGGGACCTCGAGGTCCTGTGTCGCTGGGTGGGCTCCCACGGTGGCAACCTGGTCACGATGTTGCCGCTGCTCCCGACGTTCAACGGGCCGCCCGCGGAGCCCAGCCCCTATTCGTCGGTGAGCCGGCTGTTCTGGTCTGAGCTGATCCTCGACCTCGGCGACGCACACCGGGCGACTGGGTCGCCGAGCCTGCTCGACGTGACCCAGGCCGATGCCGAGGTTCGGGCCGCACTCGACGGGGTGCCGGCCCCTGAGCCGTCGCGGCTCGACGATGAGCTGGTCCGCTACGCCCGGTTCCGAGGCGCCCAGGCCAAGCTCGGCCGGAATTGGCGACAGTGGCCCGATGGCCCACGGACCGGCAAGCTGGGTCCCGCGGACATTGATCCGGCGGAGGAGCGGTTCCACCTCGTGGCCCAGACGCGTGCACGCGACCAGCTCAGCGAGCTCCGGCAGCGGCTCGACGCGGCCGGCGTGCGCCTGGGCCTGGATCTGGCCGTGGGCGTGCACCCCGACGGCTACGACCCGTGGTCCCGACAGGCGCTGTTCGCCGATGGGATGTCCGTAGGGGCACCCCCCGACCGGGGCTTTCCCAGTGGGCAGGATTGGGGTTTCTCGCCGGTGCTCCCGGAGGCGTCACGGCAAGACGGTCACAGGTACCTGGCTGCGGGCATCGCCCACCAGGCGGCCCTGTCGGGCGTGCTGCGCGTCGACCACATCATGGCCGTCACCCGGCTCTACTGGATTCCCCACGGGTTCGGGAAGCATGAAGGGACGTACGTCTCGTACCCCGCCGAGGAGCTCTTCGCGGTCATGACCCTCGAGTCGCAGCGGAACCGGTGCGAGGTGGTGGGGGAGAACCTCGGAACAGTGCCGCCGGAGATCGACGAAGCGCTGCCGCGCCACGGGATCTGGGGCATGTTCCTGGCCGAGTTCGAGGCCGCAGAAGCAGAGGAGGAACCCGCTCCCCCCACCGCTGACGACGTGGCTCTCATCGGCACCCATGACACGCCGACCTTCGTCGGGTGGCTCGCCGGCGTCGACATCGACGAGCGTGCCCGCGTCGGCCTGCTCGACGAGTCCGCGGTCCCTGCCGAGCGTGAAGCCCGAGCCGAGGCAGTGCAGAGGCTCGTGACCGCGCTCGACGGCAGCCTGAGCGAGCCACACGCGCTCCTCGAAAAGCTCCTGGATTGGCTCGGAGGGTCCCCCAGCCCCCTCGTCATCCCGTGGCTTGAGGATCTGTGGCTCGAGGATCAGCAGGTGAACCTCCCGGGAACGCGCTCCTCGGAGCGCCCGAACTGGCAGCGCCCCATGCGGAGGCTCCTCGACGAGATCTTCGCCGATCCTGAGGTCGACGGGCTGATCCGTCGCCTCCACCGCGCTCGAAACCCCCACTAACAGAGCCCAGGTCCACCATGGAATCACGCGCTGGCACCGCTCCCGCCGCCGTCCGGCCCAAGCCGGGCCTTTCGTTCTGGCAAGTCTGGAACATGAGCTTCGGCTTCCTGGGCATTCAGTTCGGCTTCGCGCTGCAGAATGCCAACGTGAGCCGGATCTTCGAGACGCTGGGTGCCAGCGTGGAGAACATCCCCATTCTGTGGATCGCCGCCCCCGTAACCGGGCTCCTCGTTCAGCCCATCGTCGGCTACTTCAGCGACCGCACTTGGAACCGCCTGGGTAGGCGGCGTCCGTATTTCCTCGGCGGGGCCATCTTGGCCTCGCTGGCCCTGATCGCCATGCCGAACTCCCCCACCCTGTGGGTGGCGGCCGGCATGCTCTGGATCATGGACGCCTCCATCAACATCTCCATGGAGCCGTTCCGCGCCTTCGTGGGGGACAACCTGCCCTCGGAGCAGCGAACCACCGGGTTC
>JBDGXT010000314.1:0-2455 GCA_039584455.1 Gemmatimonadota bacterium | reverse complement strand
CTGAGCGTGTCGCGCGACGGGCGCCACTGGTACCTGTCACTGGCGCACGGCAATCCCTACGGCCAGGTGTGGAAGTTCACTACCGGCAACGATCGTCTGATGGACTCTGCCCGGGCAGGCCTCTTCCCCGCCACGATGGGGATCTCTCCCGACGGTGGGTTGCTGTTTGCCAGCAACTTCAACCTGCACGGCAACCACGTTCCGAGTTCCATTTCGGTGTACTTCACGCCGCAGATGGAGCAGCTCGCCAAGGTAACGACCTGCGTCATGCCGCACGGCGGGCGGGTGAACCGCGCAGGGACGTTCCACTACTCGGCCTGCATGATGAGCGACCAGCTGGTGGAGATTTCTACGCGGGAGCTCCAAGTCGCACGCCGGTTGTCGCTCACGCAGGGGATGGAGCAGCTGCTTCCCGTGGACGCCGCGGACGCGATGGCCATGGGCGATGGGATCTGCAAGCCCACGTGGGTCGCGGTGAGCGTCGATGACCGACACCTCTACGTGCCCTGCAACGGGCGTGGCGAGGTGCTGGAGATCGACGCCCAGACGCTCGGGGTGGAGCGTCGCTTCGCCACCGGCAAGGGACCGTACAATGCCGACGTGAGCCCCGATGGACGGTACCTGGTGGTGTCGCTCAAGGGCGACCAGGCGGTCGCCGTGATCGAGTTGGCCACGGGTCGTGAGACCCGGGTACCGACCTCGCAGCCGCTCACCCATGGCGTGGTGGTCACGTCGGACTCCCGCTATGCGTTCGTTTCCAACGAGGCCATCGGGCACACGCGCGGCACCGTGGACGTGATCGATTTGGCAGCGAAGGAGCTCGTGACCACCGTAGAGCTGCAGCACCAGCCCGGGGGGATCGGGTTCTGGAAGATGGAACCGCGTCCCTGAGTGGTTGGGCTCGGCAGCGCGCGACGGCCCGGCGGACCCCGCCAGGCCGTCGTCATTGGGGCCCGAGCCGGTGCTTGACGCCGCACGCACTGCCGGTCTAACTACGAGCCATGCCCACCGTGACGGTTACCCGGCGCGTCCACTTCAACGCGGCCCATCGCCTGCACAACCGGGCGCTGTCCGACGACGAGAACCGTCGCATCTTTGGCCTGTGCAACAACCCGAACTACCATGGCCACAACTACGAGCTGGAGGTGTCGGTCGAGGGAGAGATCGATCCGGCAACCGGGTTCGTGGCCAACCTCGACACGGTGAAGGAGATCGTGCAGCGTCGCGTGGTCGACTACCTGGACCACCGCAACCTCAACCTGGACATCGCGGAGTTCGCCGAGCGGAATCCCACCACAGAGAATCTGGTGGTGGTCATCTGGCAACTGCTGGAGGACCGTCTCCCGGGAAAGCTCGTGAAGCTCGTGCTATGGGAGACACCGCGGAACCACGTGGTGTACGAGGGGCGATAGGCGAAGCCAAGTGTCGGCCTGGCTTCGCCTCGCCCCCGTCCTCGGCTACCCTACGGCCACAGCCACCCGAACACGCCCCCGGTGAACAGCCCGTAGACGAGCGCCTCGGCCAGCGTCTTCCACGTTGAGGTCCACGGCCTGCCGAACCAGATCGAGTCGGGGATGCTGCCGAAGCCGTACGCGAGCCACGCCGTGCAGCCGACGACGCGGAAGACGGCTCGGTAATCCGCGCCTGCGTCGAGCGTGCGGCTCGCGATATAGGCCACGACGATCCCCACCACGATGTAGTACAGGATCGAGAAAGCCATGTTCTTGCCCATGGTGGGCATGCCCGGCTTCCACAGCTGGATGATGCCGGTGGGACCTTCCTGGAACTTGCGGACGAGCTCCGGGTCCTTCATCTGGTCCGGGGTTCCCCAGGGAACCCAGTACTGACCGGGCGCGACGCCCTTGAGCGCGCCGCGCAGCGGCTCCTCATTGGGCAATCCCTTGAACTCCTTCTTGCGGTGGGGCAGGAACATCCAGACGATGGCGCTGAGGATCCAGACGACCACGGCGGACAGGAGGATCGGCAGCCACAGGGACGAAAGCGAGACCATTGCATGCCTCTGACGTGGAGAGTGTGCCCCAAAACTACGGCCCGACCCTGAAAGGGCCAGGCCGCAGCGACAATACGCTCCGACTGGCTAGAGCGTGACGACGCCCCAGGTCTTCTTCACCGCCTCGGCCGACTTCTCGAGTGCTGCCTGTTCGTCCTTCGTGAGCTTGATCTCGAGGATCTTCTCGAGACCGCCCGCACCGAGCTTGCAGGGCACACCGACGAACAGCCCGCTCAGTCCGAACTCGCCCTCCAACCAGGCGGCGCACGGCAGCAACCGCTTCTTGTCCTTGGCGATCGCTTCCACCATCTGCACGGCGCCCGATGACGGCGCGTAGTACGCCGAGCCGGTCTTCAGGTAGCCGACGATCTCGCCGCCGCCCTTGCGTGTGCGCGCAACGATGGCGTCCAGCTCGTCCTGCTTGATGAGCTGCGTGACCGGAAT
>JBDGXT010000052.1:0-9799 GCA_039584455.1 Gemmatimonadota bacterium | reverse complement strand
GTGGTTGTCGCACGAGGCGTTGCGCGTGGCGCGTGGGGTGCAGGACGTGGACGTGTACATCGAGCAACCCTGCCTCGCGTACGAGGAGTGTCTCAGAGTCAGGCGGCACGTCGACCACCCGTTCGTGCTGGACGAGTCGATCACGGGGATCCCCGAGCTGGTCCGCGCACACGCCGACGGTGCGATGGACGTCGTCAACCTCAAGATCAGCAAGCTCGGTGGGCTCAGCAGCGCCCGCCTGGCGCGAGATCTCTGCGTGTCGCTGGGGATCGCGATGACGATCGAGGACAGCTGGGGTGGGGACATCACGACGGCGGCGATCGCCCACCTGGCTCACAGCACACCACCGGAGCTGCGCTTCACGGCCACCGACTTCAACAGCTACGTCACCGTGAGCCTTGCGGAAGGTGCCCCGGAACGTGAGGGCGGCCGGATGGCGGCATCCGACGCCCCGGGGCTCGGCATCACGCCGCGCACGGACGTCCTGGGCGATCCCGTGCTCGACATCGCCTGACGCCGGTGATGCGCGTCTCCGCGAGCTAGTCGCGGAAGTAGCTGGTCTGCTGGAAGATGCGATCGGCGAGCTCGGTCGCCCGCTCGATGCGCTCCTTCAGTATGGAGTCCGCGGGGCTCGTCACCGAATCTCCCAGGGCGCGGCCCACGTGCTCGGCCCACCCGGCGTAGATCAACGCATAGAGGGAGAGGATTCCTTCCGACGGGACGTCCACCCAGCCGCGCGGGTCGATCCATCCGAGTGTGCGGACCGGCATCGCGCCGTCGGCGACCGTGATGGAATCCGTCATGAGCCTGCGCGCCATGCCTTGACCCAGAAGATACGGCGTGAATCCGAAGGCGTCGGCGTAGGCGCCGGTCGTGCGGGAGAAGTAGATCGGGCGGCTGACCAGGTTGTCCTGGATGAGCTGCAGCGTGATGATGTCCGCCCGCTGCAGTACCCTCGGCTCCAGCACCACGCTCATGTCGCCGACGCGGAACACGCTGCGCTCGGTCACCTGGTGGAAGTAGGGCAGCGCGTCGATCTGCTCGTAACTGAGGCTCAGCGCCGGCTCCTCGGGAGTAACCCAGGTCCCCCCCCGATAGGGTGGGACGGCGTTGGCCTGGTCGAACGGGTAGGTCGGGCGCCGTCGCAGCTGGCGCACGTGCCAATCGGTGTTCATGAGGGAGAGGTTGGCAATCAACACGTCCCGCCGCACGCCCTCCACTTCCTGCATGTACCACAGGGGAAACGTGTCGTTGTCTCCCGCGGTGACGATGATCGCGTAGGGCTCGACCGACTGGAGCAGGTCCCAGGCGAAGTCGCGCGGCAGCCACTCACCCGACCGGGAGGCGGAGAGGTGGTTTCCCAGCAGGGGGATGACCCCCGCCAACAGGATGGGTGAGCCCACGAGCCACGCCCGCCCGTTCGTGAGCCGGTCGCCGAACGCCCTGGCGAAGGACGCCATCCACGCGCCCAGGCCGAGCGCGACCCACACGCCCCACAACTGGAACGACGCAATGAAGAAGTAGTCCCGCTCGCGCACCTCCCGGGTGAGAGCCTCACCGGGGCGGATCGAGTAGCCGTACTTGAAGTCCAAGTAGAACACGAGCAGCACGGTCACCGTGACCATGAGTGCGGTCATGGCCAGCGCGCCACGCCGATCCTTCTGCCACTGGCGCACGGCGCCGAGCAGACCGATCGCCGCGAACAGGAGTGCCAGCAGGTTGCGCACTCGCTGGCCCCAGTCGTGGGCGAACTGCCAGGTGAAGTACTGCACGTAGTTCACGTATTGCCAGACCAGGCTCGCCTGGCGCGGTACGAGCGGCCCCTTCTGGTACTGCTCCCGGCTCAACACGCGGAGCAGCGCGTCCCGCGTGGCCGGCTCGCCCTCGTTGATCGCCGGGTAGTGCTGCGCCCGCAGCGGGAGGAAGAGGAACAGGCTCATGCCGACCGCGATGACACCGAGCGAGATGAGCACCAGTCGCAGGTTGCCGCTGCGGTACGCCAAGGCGAAGAGGGTGGCCAGCAGCCCCAGGGCGAGCAGGATCGGAAGCGCCTGGCGGCTGCTCCACGAGTCCAGGACGATCGCCGCCGCGACAAAGGCCACGGCCGCCGCGATCCCAATGCGCGTGAGGGGGCTCGTGTGCAGGCGGAAGGCGGGCCAGGTGACTCCCGCGAGGATCACGGCGGCGACCACGAGCGAGACGAGGTCCTGTTGATCGCGGTGCCAGCCGAGGAACAGCATGCCTCCGACCACCGCGCCCGCCAGCAGCCCGCTGGCTCCCAGCACGCGCTCCCACAGCTTCTCTTCCGCTTCGGCCGCCTCCACGTACACGAGCACCGCTGGCACGGCCAGCAGTCCCATGAGGTGGTTGGTGGCGCTCAAGGCCAGCAGGTACACGATGAGCACCAGCCAGTGGTCGCGCCGTTCGCCGGCGGGCTCGTCCCCCCAGTGCACCGCGAGCCACAACACGAGCGCGATGGAGAACAGGCTCAGCGTGTACACCTTTTCGTTCACGACCGACTGATTCCATACGGTGAACGAGGTGGCGCCCACCAGCGCCCCCGCGAAGGCCGCACCGATCCGTGCCCAACGGACCTCGGGCACGATGTCTCGCAGGAACCGCTCCGCCACCAGGAACAGCAGGCCGGCTGCCAGGGCACTGGTGACGGCGGCAAACAGGTTGATCCGTAGCGCGTAATGCCCAACCAGAGGGATCATGCCCCACGCGCTGGCCGCGAGGACGAACAGCGGATTGCCCGGCGGGTGCGGGATGCCCAACACCTTGGCGGCGGCGATGTACTCCGAGGTGTCCCAGAACTGGGTCGTGGGGGCGATCGTCAGCAGGTAGATCGCCAGCACGACCAGGAACACGACCCCGGCGAGGAGGTACGGGGGGCGTGTAGTCGGCGCTACGTCGTGCAACCTAGTGCCTGAACTGCCGACGTCCGGTGAGCACCATGGCGATGTCGTGCTCGTCCGCCGCCGCGATCACTTCGTCATCCCGCACGGAGCCGCCCGGCTGGATCACGGCCGTGACCCCGTCTGCTGCCGCCTGCTCCACGCCGTCGGCGAACGGGAAGAACGCGTCCGAGGCGAGCACGGCCCCGGCGGGGTCGTGTCCCTCGGCACGGGCCTTGTGCGCGGATAGGAATGCCGCGTCCACCCGGCTCATCTGCCCGGCGCCGATCCCGATTGCCGCCTCGCCCTTCGCGAGCAGGATGGCGTTCGACTTCACGGCCGCGACCGCTGCCCAGGCGAACCGCAGGTCGCGCCACTCAGTCTCGCTCGGCTTGCGCTTGGTGGCCACCGTCCAGTCGGACTCGTCGGAAGCCACCGCGAAGCGATCCTGCACGAGGAATCCGCCGCGCACCCGCTTGAAGTCGAGCGCGGGCCGGCTGTCAGTGAGGGGCAGCTCGACGACGCGGAGATTCTTCTTGCGCCGGAATACTTCGACGGCATCGTCGTGGAAGCGCGGCGCCACCACGGCCTCGACGAAGAGGTCGTGCATGGCCTCGGCGGTCGCGGCGTCGACGATGGTGTTGAACGCTACGACGGAGCCGAACGCCGACTTGGAGTCGGTGGCCAGCGCGCGCCGGTACGCATCCTCGACGGTGGTGCCCAAGGCCAATCCGCACGGCGTCGTGTGCTTGATGACGGCGCATGCCGGTCGGTCGGGCCACGGCGCGATGGCCATCACGGCCCCTTCGATGTCCAACAGGTTGTTGAACGAGAGTTCCTTGCCGTGCAGCTGTCGCAGCTCGTCGAATCCTCGCCCTTCACCGGTGGTGTACAGCGCGGCGCGCTGCACGGGATTCTCGCCGTAGCGCAGCGCCTGTACCCGCTTGAGGGCGAGGCCCATCATGGGCGGGAGGGCATCCGCATCCTTGGTGAGGAACTGGGCGATGGCCGCGTCGTAGGCCGCCGTGTGGCTGAACACCTTGGCGGCCAGCTCCAGCCGGATCTCCGGCGTCACCTGGTTCTTCTCGAGGAGCTCCAGCACGCGGTCGTAGTCGCGGGGGTCCACGACCGGGAGCACGAACTGGTGGTTCTTGGCTGCGGATCGGAGCATCGAGGGCCCGCCGATGTCGATCTGCTCGATTGCCTCCTCCAGCTTCACGTTGGGCTTGCCCGCCGTCTCGCGGAACGGGTAGAGGTTCACCGCCACCAGGTCGATCGGCGTCACACTATGGGCCTCGAGCTGGTCCATGTGCTCGGGCGCGTCGCGCCGCGCCAACAGGGCGGCGTGCACCGCCGGGTGCAGCGTCTTGACCCGCCCGTCCATGATCTCCGGGAACCCGGTGATCTGCTCGATGGCTGTGACGGTGATCCCCGCCTGCGTGATCACCTGCGCCGTCCCACCGGTGGACACGATCTCCCACCCGAGATCCGCCAGCCCCCGTGCGAATTGTGTGACCCCCCGCTTGTCGGATACCGAGATCAGTGCCCGCGCCACCCTTCCTCCTTGGCTGCTGGTGAATCCACCCTCACGCCGACGTCGTCGCATCGGCGACGGCGCCCGGCGTCGGGTTGCCTGCGAACGCCGCTTCCCCGCACACGAGGCGCACCACATGCCCCGCCCGCGCGGCGGCCAGCACTACGGCGGGCAGGAGTTGATGCTCCACTTCGAGCACCCGCGCCGCCAGGGTGTCCGGCGTATCGTCCGCGCTCACCGGGACCGGCCATTGCGCCACGATCGGCCCGCGGTCGTACTCGGCAGTCACGACGTGCACCGTCGGGCCGGAGACCGTGGCGCCGGAGGCGAGCACGGCCTCGTGCACGTGGTGCCCGTACATGCCCGGCCCGCCGAACGACGGCAGCAGGGCCGGGTGGATGTTGAGCATCCGGTTCTCGTACGCTTGCACCACTACTTCGGGCACCAGCTTGAGGTACCCCGCCAGGACCACGAGCTCCGTGTCGTACGAGCGGAGCAGCGCGACGAGCCGCTCCCCGTCGCTCGGGTCGTCCAGTACCTCGGTCGCCACGCCCGCCTTGCGCGCGCGCTCCAGCGCACCCGCCGTCGCCTTGTTGCTGATCACCACGACGACCCGGGCCAGTGCCGCTCCCTGACAGGAGTCCAGCAGTGCCTGGAGATTGGTGCCCCCGCCGGAGGCGAGAACTGCGACGCGCATCATGCCGGCGCGTCAACGGGCAGAAGTGAGCGCACGCATACTCCTATATAAAGGATTGGGCCGGGGGACGTCTAGCGAGCGGCGGACACGGCGTCGGCCACGATCGTGACCTCGTCGTCCTTCACGGTGCGGACGTCGAATACGATCCGGTCGTCCCGTGCCAGGGCGACGATGGGAGGATCGTGGGCGCGTAGCGCGGCGAGGAATCCGTCGCACGAGTCTACCGCCAGGGTCACGAGCGTCGTGGGCAGCTCGCTGCCCGGAAATGCCCCCCCTCCGACCGTGGAGACCCCGGGCTCCGTTTCGGCGCCGGGGATGCGTCGCGCCAGCTTGCGGGCGCGACGCTTGAGCGTCGCCGCTTCCGTGGCGAGCATTGCGAGGGCGGGGATCTCGCGCACCGCCCGCTCGGGGTCGCGATACAGGGTGAGGGTCGCCTCGAGCGCGGCGAGCGTGGTCTTGTCGGGCCTGAACGCCCGGGCCAGGGGATTGCCTGCCGCGCGCTCCAGGATCGCGCTCGGTCCCACGACGATTCCCGCCTGGGGGCCACCCAGCAGCTTGTCGCCCGAGAACACGACCGTGGCACCGGCGGCGACGCTCTCGCGCACCAGCGGCTCACCGCTCAGGCCATAGGCGTCGAGCGGCATGAGCAGGCCGCTCCCCACGTCGTGCACCGTGGGGATGTCACGGCGGTGACCCAGCGCGACCAGCTCTGCGACGGACGGCTCCGCCACGAATCCCGTGAGCCGGAAGTTGGAGCGGTGCACCTTCAGGATGAGGCGGGTCCGCGGGCTCACCGCCAGCTCGTAGTCTCTCAGGCGCGTGCGGTTGGTGGTTCCCACCTCGACCAGCACGCTGCCGCTCTTCGCGAGAATGTCCGGGATCCGGAACGCGCCGCCGATCTCCACCAGCTCGCCGCGGGAGACGATCGTCTCGCCGCCTTCGGCCAGCGCGTTGAGCAGCAAGAGGAGTGCCGCAGCCGCATTGTTGGTCACGAGGGCCGCGTCGGCACCGGTGAGCTCGCACAACAGCTCGCGCACGTGATCCTGGCGCGATCCGCGGGTCCCGGCCTCGAGGTCGAGCTCGAGCGTGCTGTACCCCAGCGCCTCCTCCACCGCCTGCACCGCGGCGTCGCCCAGCGGCGCGCGCCCCAGGTTGGTGTGGAGCACGACGCCGGTCGCGTTCACCACGCGCTTGAGCGACCGGCGCGACCGCTCCTCTACACGCTGCGCGATGGCAGGGACCCACCCCCCCGCGGGAGCCTCGCCCCCGCGCTGGCGTGCTTCAGCGAGCGCCGCTCGGACGGCATCCACCACGACGGTGCGCGGGGCGGTCGCCAGGAGCCCCGCCTCCTCGGCCTGGGCCAGGAGGGTGTTGACGGCCGGGAGGGCACGGCGTGCGTCGGTCATGTCGAGTCGCGTGGGGCGGGAACCGTGAGCACCGTGCGCGACTCCCCGAGGGAGCCTCCGATGCTTCGGGCCCGCGCCTCGATGAGGTAGCGGCCGCCCGGTGTGAGCGGTTCGACCAGGCGGATGAACCAGATATCGCTCAGCGCCGGCCGCCGTGTCAGGAACTCCGTCACGTGCTCCGGCACCTGCGGCCCCCGCCCCGCGCGCACGCGGGGATCGGATTCCGGGGGTGGCCGGGCGCCGGCCGCCTCAGGCACGACCGTAGTATCGGCAACACTCGAGTCGGCCAGGGCCAACGTGTCGAGCGCCGCGGCGCTGTCGGCGGCCAGCGAATCGGCCAGTGCCTGGGCGGCCGCCTGTTCGGCCGCCATGGAATCGTACACCGCCCGCTCCCACACCTCGGCCACCGCCACGGGCGTCGTGTCGGGCAGGGCCCACACCGACACCATCTCCGCCGTCGGTGGCACCGTGTCCAGCATGAGGCTGAACCGCACCTGTACCGTGACGCTGTCGGTCCGGTTCACGCGCCGCAGCTGCGGCCCGGCCGTGTCGTGCGAGAAGGTCCAGAACGTGTGCGACGCCGCCGAGTCGAGCGCGACGGTGACCGAATCGAATGCCTCGCGGGCATCGCGCCGGCGGTTGGTGTTCTCGTCGATGCTCGCGCTGACTTGGTACGTGCCGGGCGGAACGCTCACGAGTCGGAAGCCGCCCACCGAATCGGCGGCGGTCACGTAGACCAGAGAATCTGGCAGCAGCACCGCCTCGATCAGGGCGAACCGTCCGGCCCGGGCATTCTCCCAGTTGAGCACGGTGCCCCAGAGCACGGTCGAGGGAATGGGCGGACCGGTCGAGAAGATCACGGTCCGCCCTTCGGTCATGGGATTGTTGCGCAGGTCGGCGACGCCCGGCTCGAGGACGACGTGATAGACGGCGCCGGGAAGCCATCCATCCTTCGGCGCGACCTCGATGGCGCTCCGCTTCCAGTCGACCCTGACCTCTTCGGCACGCGGCGACAGCCGAATGAGCCGTTCGAGGCCGTTGCCCGAGGCCTCGCTGATGACCTCGTCGAACTGGATCTTCAACGCGTCATCCAGCTCCGGGACCACGGCGCCCGAGTCGGGAGTGATGCTGAGAATGACGGGCGGCTCAAAGTCCGGCGGGCCGCCCGGAGGTTGCTCAATGACGGCGCACGCGGCGAGCGCCGCTAGCAGCCCAAGGCGCGCAGCTTGTCGGCCAGCGTTTCGCGCTGCTCGCGCCACGACCGCTCCTTGTCCCGCTCTCGTTCCACGACGTCGGCGGGGGCCCGGGTGATGAACTGTTGGTTGCTGAGCTTGGCAGCCACACCCACCAGCTGCTTGTCCATGCGCTCTAGCTCCCCGGCGAGGCGCTCGCACTCCTGCTGCACGTCGATCGCGTCTCCCAGGGGCACGAACACCGACGAGCCGTCGGGCAGTACCTGGTGGGCGCCCACCTCCTCCGGGTGCTCCTCCAGGGAGAGGCGGCTCAGCTTCGCCAGACGCTCGATGGTCCGTTGCTCGGCGTTGAAGGCCTGTAACGCCTCGGCATTGGCCGGGTGCGCGAAGGCGCGGACCTCGGCGCCGGGCGGCACACCGTACTCGGCTCGCACCGTACGCACTGCCGTCACCAGCGCCTGCACCCGCGCGAACTGGTCCTCCGCCTCGCCATCGATGAAGGCCTGCTGCGGTGTCGGCCAGGCGGCCGCGGCCAGGAGCGGCTCCCGCTCGCCGGGGAGGTGCTGCCACAACTCCTCCGAGAGGAACGGCACGATGGGGTGCAACAGCCTCAGCGCCTTCTGAAAGACATGGACCACGATCGCCGACGCGACGTCGCCACCCGGGATGGCCCCGTACAGCCGCGGCTTGATCTGCTCCAGGTACCAGTCGGCAAGCTCGCCCCACATGAAGTGGTAGATGACGCTCGCGGCGTCGTTGAGCCGGTAGCGCTCCAGCGCATCCGTCGCCTCGGTCACGACACGCTGGCACCGCGACAAGATCCAGCGGTCGGCCAGCTCGAACTGTGCCGCGTCGAGCGAGTTCGGTTCGGGGGCCTCGTCGCCGACCGCCGACAGCAACAGGCGGCCCATGTTCCACAGCTTGTTGGCGAAATTGCGCCCGGCCGCAAACGTCCCGTCCATCTCGTCGCGGTCCATGATCACGTCGGTGCCGGCCGCCGCCCCCGCCACCACCGTATAGCGCAGCGCATCGGCACCGTAGCGCTCGACTGCGTCGAGCGGGTCGATGCCGTTCCCCAGCGACTTCGAGAAGGCTCGGTGCTGTGGATCGCGCACCACGCCGTTGAGGTACACTGTTGAGAACGGGCGCTCCCCGAGGAAGTGGTAGCCGGCCATCACCATGCGGGCGACCCAGAAGAAGATGATGTCCGGTGCCGTGACGAGCGTGTGTCCCGGGTAGAACCGCTCGAGGTCCACGGTGCGCTCGGGCCACCCCATCGTGGCGAACGGCCACAGCCACGAGGAGAACCAGGTGTCCAGCACGTCCTCGTCCTGATGCACGGGGCCGCCGCACTGCTCGCACGATGCGGGGGCCTCCGTTGCGACGGTGACATGCTCGCAGCCCTCGCCCTCACAGTACCAGGCGGGGATCTGGTGCCCCCACCAGAGCTGCCGTGAGATGTTCCAGTCGCGGATCTCGGTGAGCCAGTTCTCGTACACCTTCCCCCACCGCTCCGGCACGAAACGCAGCCGGCCCTGCCGGTACGCCTGGAGCGCCGGCTCGGCCAGCGGCTTCATCTTCACGAACCACTGGTCCGACAGCCTCGGCTCGACCACGGTGTGGCAGCGGTAGCAGTGGCGCACGGCGTGACGGTAGGGCTCGATCTTCTCGAGCAGGCCGGCGGCCTCGAGCAGCTCGATGGTCTTGTCTCGAGCGGCATCCCGATCGAGGCCCCGCACCGCCGCGGGGACTCTCGGATCGTCGACCATCCGCGCGTCGGCGTCGATCACCACCGGGGTGTCGTACTCGCCGGCCAGCTCGGCGGCGATCTCGAAGTCGTGCGGATCGTGCGCCGGCGTCACCTTGAGCATGCCGGTGCCAAAGTCCTGCTCGACGTAGGTGCTGGTCTCGACCGGGATCGGGATGTTCGCCAGCGGCAGGATCACCGACTTCCCTGCGAGGTGACCGAAGCGCTCGTCCTCCGGATGGTGCACCAGGGCGATGTCCCCGTACATGGTCTCCGGTCGGGTCGTGGCGACGAGCAGGCTGTCCGTGCCGTCGCCGTCGGCCAG
>JBDGXT010000313.1:0-4964 GCA_039584455.1 Gemmatimonadota bacterium | reverse complement strand
CGCGCGGATCATCACCAACCTGCCGGCCGACCAGCGGCTCGCACGGGGCTGGACGCTCATCGCCGTGGGGAGCCCCGAGCAGCGGGAGCAGTTCGGCGTCGTCTACGACTGACGTGCCGGGGCGGTAGGCGCGCCACCCGCCCGGCCCCGCACGGGCGCTTCCTTAGCGTCTTGCTAGGAAGCGTCTGGCTGGTCTCGTGTGGTGGTCCTTCGAGTGACTCCCCTGATTGGTCGAGCGGGTTCGTCGACTCGACCGACGGTGTTGCTTGACGGGAGACCTGGACCTGTTTACTATAGTGCCGTCGTTTACGTATACGTAAACAGGCTGCAAATAGTGAACAAGAGAGCGTTGGTCCCGAAGATCGAGCGAGCCTTGGCCGCTCTGGGCGAGGAGTTGTCTGTTGCGGTGCGCAGGCGGCCCGCGAAGGCAGCGCCCCACGCACCCGACCTGATCGTGGAGCTCAAGGGCCAGCGCGGGCCGGCGGTTCGACTCGTGATCCAGGTTTCCGCCAATCCGCGCGCGGCCCCCATTCAGACGGCGGCGGCGCGGGCCGGGGATGCGGCCGACCATCTCGGGGGAATCCCCGTGGTCGCGTCTGCGCGGCTGGGGAGCGGGGTGCGGCAGTGGCTGCGGCAGGAGGGCATCGGCTACCTGGACCTGCACGGGCACGTCTTCGTACGCGGCGCCGGCATCATCATTGACCGGGATCACGGACCGCCGTCTGCACCGGCCGATCCAGAGCCGCCCGCCGGGAGTGGGAGCCCGTTTGCCGACCGATCCTCGCTGGTCGTCCGACATCTGCTGAGCGGAGTACCCGTGCAGGCCGGCGTGCGGGGTCTTGCCGCGGAGCTGGGGATAAGTCCGGCGCTGGTGTCCCGGGTGTTGAATCGGCTCAGGCAGGACGGTTACCTCGAGTCGGAGCCGGTCGAGGTCGTCGCGCTTGGTAGCCTGGAACCCCTCCTCGACGAGTGGAGCGAGTACTATCGCCGGCGCGCGAAGCGTCAGCGGGAGAGGCGCCTCTATCTGCATGCCCGCGATACGTCGGCAGTGCTCGAGCTGCTGCCGCAGAAGCTCCCAGCGAAGTCGGCGCCGCGCTGGGCGCTCTCCTTCCAGGCCGGCGCCTCGCTGATTGCTCCGTTCGCCTTCTTCTCCGAGGTCCACCTGGTGGTCGGCGGCGCGGATTGGGACCAGGCGGCCGAGCGAGTGGAGCACAGGTTAGGAGCGGAGCCGGCTGAGAAAGAGGCCAACCTGGTTCTCGTGGAGCCCCACTATCGCGAGTCCTGGGATTACGGTCTGCGACAGGTGTCGGGCCTGCCCGTCGTGAGCGACATCCAGCTCTTCCTGGACCTGTCGGTCTACCCGAGACGCGGAGCCGAGCAGGCCGCGCGGATGCGAGAGCACATCGTGCAGGGGTTCGGGCGCGGGGAGGGCGTGTGAAGCCACGGGGCTTCGTCCACGCCCTCCACGCCCTGGTGCCGTACCTGGACGACGTCGTCATTTGCGGCGCGTGGGCGTGGTACGTCTATCGCAAGTATCTGGGGACCGCGACTGAGCTACCCACCGATTTCACGCGCGATCTCGACTGTGCCAGTGGGCGCCGCGTTCCAGTCCGACGGGACCAGACCATAGTCCAGTGCCTCGAGGCAAGTGGTTTCGCGTGGGCTCCTCGCGGCGATGACCCGCCGCCCTCGTACTACAAGTGGCCGTCCGCCGGGCGTCCGGAGGTCGAGGTCGAGTTCCTGACCCCCAAGAGAGGGTCGGGCGAGGAGCGGATCGTCGCGGTGCAGCAGGACCTCAACGCCCAGGCCCTCTGGCACCTGGACATCCTCCTGTCCGAGCCCGTCGAGGTTGCTCTCGCCGAGGAATCTGGCGATCCGGACGAGCCCGCGTTTCGGGGGAAGGTCCTAGTCCCCAGAATGGGCCACTTCGTGGTCCAGAAGGGACTCATAGTCCGGCGTCGTTCGGCAGCGGAGCAGGAGAAGGACCTCTTCTACGTCTTCGACTTGATCGACTCCGCCAGCGGTGTCGCCTCACGGGTCCATGAGGACGTCCTTCACGCGAACGCCACGGGATGGGCGCGGCACGCGGCGCAGGGGATCGCGGCGCTGAAGCGGCAATTCGAGTCACCCCATGTACTGGCGGGCCTCGTACAGCAGTACCCGCAAGAGCGCAGACCGCCGCGCAGGTACGTGCAGGAGGAAGCTCGGCGTTGGCTCGAAGGGGTCGCTGAAGCGCTCGCGCAGTAGGTCGAGTTCGCGGGTTGCATGGCGAGTGCCTTGCCGGGTTTGAGCGCCACGCCAGGCCGGACATCGAGTGTATGCTGTTGACATACGACCGTATGTTATTAGCATACATCTGTCATGGCATCGTCCAACCTCCTTCTCGGACCCGAGGCCCGGCGGGCGATCCTGGCTCGCACGCACGTCGATCCCGCCCGTGAGTTCTACCTGCGCGAGCTGGTCCGTCTCACGGGCTTCGCGCCACGCACCGTCAACCAGGAAATCGACCGTTTGGTAACGGCCGACCTGCTCACCGAGCGGCGGGACGGCAATCGACGGTACCTCAAGGCAAACGAACGGCACCCACTGTTCCGCCCGCTCCGCGAGATTGTGCTGAAGACCGACGGCCTGGCTGACGTGCTGCGGGAGGCGCTCGGCGCGACAGGGATCGAGTTCGCCTTCGTCTTCGGGTCGATCGCGGCCGCCACCCCGAAGGCGGGAAGCGACGTGGACTTGCTGGTGGTGGGACGTGTCGGACTGCGCGAGACCACACGCCGCCTCGCGCCCGCTCAGGACTACCTCGGTCGCGAGATCAACCCCGTGGTTTGGACGCGAGCCGAGTTCGAGCGCCGAATGAAGTCCGATGACCACTTCCTCATGAACGTTCTGCGAGGGCCAAGGCTCATGGTGGTGGGCCCTGGCGTACCAGGGGTAGATGAGCACGCTTGAAGGGTTGTTCGAGAACGGGTGGCTCAAGCGACACGAGACGTCACCCGCCGAAATCCGGATGCAGCTGCAGAACACCGATAGTGATCTGGCTGATGCCGAGAAGGACATATCGGCTGCCTGGCGGTTCGCGATCGCCTGCAACGCAGGGCTCCGGCTCTGCTCGGTTGCCCTGCTCGCTTCCGGTTACATCGCCGAACGCGACCAGAAGCACCACAGGACGATCGCCGCGCTGCCGTTGATTCTCGGCTCCAGCGTTTCGGAGCTAGCGGGATTCCTCGATCGTTGCCGCTCGAAGCGCCACGATGTCGGGTACCAGTCGGCCGCCGCGATCTCTGAGGACGAGAGCGGCGAACTGATTAGGGCTGTGCGCGAGTTGCGCGGGCACGTGCGCGCCTGGCTGGAGAGGGAGCACCCGGAGTTGCTCTGACAGGGCGCGCTGTCGGCCCGGATCAGGAGGCCTCTGTTTAGAGGTGTTCTGGGCCCTGAACTGCGACAATTCCCGTTCAGAATCTGCTTGACGCTGGCTTGACTCTGCTTGTAGAGGTTCGGTGTGCCTCTCGACAGGAGGATGCACCCATGCGGAGGCTCGCCTACTTAGCAGCCATTCTTCTCGTCGCTCCGACTTGTACAGTAACAGCTCAGGATCGGACGTCGCCGCTCGAACCTGGTCAGCGGGTACGTGTGACGGCACCGAGTCTCGGTCTGGACGGGCACGAGGAGAGGTTCTCCGGAGTGCGCGGAGACACGCTGGTGTTGACATCAATGCGGTGCCTGATCGCTGACGTTGAACGCCTCGACATCCATGCTGGTCGGCGCTCGCACGCTGTGACGGGAGGGTTGATTGGAGCCGCCGCAGGGGTCCTGATCGGCATTCCGGTCGGCGTAGCAGAGCAGAGCCGCTACGAGTGCGACCCAGATAATGCCTGGGGTGTTCCCTGCATCCCCCCGCTCCCGACTATCCCCATAATGTTCGGCGTGATCGGTGGTGTTCTCGGTGCCGTCACAGGCGGCTTCATCAAGACTGACCGCTGGGAGGAAGTGCCGCTCGACCGGCTGCGCGTGAGGGTGGTGCCGCAGCGTGACGGCCGACTGGTGCTTGCCGTGTCGGTTGCATTCTGATGTTGAGCGCTCGGCCGCGCGCCGGGCGCTCTGATTTCCATGAAGCGACACGACAAATCACGACATTTGAGACGACAACATGTCGTGTTAAACCGACATTTTGGCCTCCAAACCCGGCAACGGACGACACGAACCCGCATTCAGTGTGACATTTTGCCGGGTTTGAGCCCCTTAGCTGCGACGCTCTGGATCAGAAGAGTCCTGGTGGAGCGCCACCCCCTCCGCACCACCCCACCGTGCTCTGTTGCGCAACGATCCCAGGCGGGGCGACTAGAGACGCGATAGTGGCGTAGCTACTGTCGCGTCGCCATCCGGGCCGAGCTCGCCGGGGTGACCAGCATCGTCCGCGCCCTGCTGATTACAGTCCCAGCTGCAATCGGATCGTCTTGTCGAGCGAGGCCACGAGCCACCTCTCCGGAGCGGTGATATCTCCCAGCCGCTCCAGCAGCGTGCTATCCACGTCATTCTCCGATCGTTGATTCTGGAGGGAACATTGCAGGGTTCTGCAGACCGCTTGCATACGCTCGCGAATCGGAGCGTGGCGTATGTTTCGTGCGCAGACGGTGACTGGTTGAGCATCGAGGTTGTCAACGAAGTTCCAGTTGCATGGAAACATCAAGTCGATGGCCACGGCCAGGGAGACATCGGCAGCCTCGCCATTCACGGTATCGTGAATGCGCATCTGCATGGTTTGGTTCCAGAAATCTTCGTGCTCACGATAGTACTCGGGGCATTTAGCATCGCCCGGAGGTTCCATATCAGCGCCACATTCCTCCATGAAAACATACACCGAGTCATTCTGGTGCATCGAACGAGGCCAGCCGATGAACTCACGAATGCGTTCAATCACGCGCTGAACCTGCCACTCCTTGAGAGCCGAGCGCTGACCGAGCTTG
>JBDGXT010000312.1:0-2465 GCA_039584455.1 Gemmatimonadota bacterium | reverse complement strand
AGAGCTTATGGGTCCGTGAAGATCGCGCTGATCTGCCGCGCTCGATAGTCGAAGATCGCATCGAGTTGCCGCCGCACCATGACGGCGTGTGCCGCCAGTCCCAGCGGTCCCAGCGGCAGCGCGTACTCGACGCGGTCCGACAGCTGGACGCCCTCGACCACGGGGCGGAAGGTGTGCAGGTGATACCATGACTTGTACGGCCCCACGATCATCTCGTCGGCGAAGCACACGTTCTCGACGTAGCGGTCGATGCGCGACTCCCACCGCAGCGGAAGTCCCAGCCAGCGGATGCGGTAGCGGACGCGGGTACCTTCGCGGACGGCGACGTCCGACGCCCAGCGCACCTGGAAGTTGAGCCACGGCGGGGTGATCTGAGCCAGGTTGTGCGGGTCCTTGAAGAACGCGAACACGGCGTCGAGATCGGCCGGCACGCTCTGGGTGCGCGATAGCAGGAATCGCTTGCCGTTTCTCATGAGGCCAACGCCTCTGCGCTGTAGCGCTCGAGATACGGCCCCACACGCAGCTTGCGCGCCGTATTCTGCGAGCTCATGTAGCGCACCTTGCCGAACACCGGCCGTTCCGGCCCCCAGGGGCGATCGTAGCGACCTAGCACCCAGAAGATCCCCGAGTAGGAGTTCGGATCGCGGCCGTCCAGCGCGTACTTGTTGTTGAGCTCGACCATGAACTGCAGCGCGTCCACGGGCGAGGCCGACCACTCGAGGATCTTCTTGCCCCACAGCATGCGCAGGTAGTTGTGCATCTGGCCCTCACGCAGCAACTGGCGCTGCGCGGCGTTCCACAGCTCATCGTGCGTGGCTGCCGTCTCGAACGCCATCAGGTCGTAGCCGTACTCCCGCGGATCGCGCCGGTGCTCCGCGAGGGTGCGGCGTGCCCACTCCGGCAGGGAGTCGTACCGGTCGTAGTCAGAGCGGAAGGCGCACATGTTGTATCCCAGCTCGCGCCACGTGACCAGCTGGTCCACGAACGCCGTGGCGCTCTCCCCCATCCCCCAGCCGGCCCGGCCACCCCGCGCCTCGGGCCTCAGCTTGTCAGGCGTCCACCCCTCGGCGTCAGCGACGCGCGCGAACAGCTCGTGGGCGCCCAGCTGGCCGAAATGGAGGTAGGGCGAGAGACCGCTGGTGCCCGGTTCACTCAAGTCGTTGCGTCGCTCCGCGTAGTGCTCGAGCCGCTCATACAGGAACCGGTCGACTGCTTCGCGCGCGGCGGCGGCGCCACCACGCAAGGCGACCACTGGCACGGAGTGATCGACCGGTAACGCCGCCAGAGCCGCGGGCTCAAGCGCCAGCAGCGTGGCGGAGGCCGCCGGCCAGCGATCGGTCACCGCCCGATCGACGCCGGCGAAGCGCGGCGCGTCCAGCGCCGCCAGCGGATCGGCGAGCGGCCATGCCAGCAGGTGCTCCGAAAGCGCGCGGTGCAGGAAGCGGCGGAATTGATGCGCCGTCGCGAATGCCTGCGGCGCGGCCCCGAGCGGCAAGAGTCCACTGGCGTCCACCGCCTCGAGCGGCACGGGCACCCGCCCGGCAGCCGCCTCGATCATGCGCGGGAAGAAGAACGCCGGATGATCATCGGTCACGATCACGGCAGCCGACCGTGCCAGCGTCTGCAGCAGGCCTTTCCCGGCCCCCGGCGCCGGCTCGACATATGGGAGATAGCCGACCGGTCCGCCGGCCAGGGCCGCGGCGTGGTCCGCCATGCCCTGCAGCACGAACGCGTGGAAGCGCTCGCTAGCCCAGTGGTAATCCGCGCGGAGCGCCTCCAGCACCAGCAACGGCTTGCCGAGCTCGTTGGCCCACTCCACCGCCCGCTCGAGCGCATAGTTTGCCGTGACCCGGCGGTGTGCGGTCATCCAGTACAGCACAAACTGGCCCTCTCGGCGCGGCGGTGCGTCGTTGGTGGCGCGGATGCGGATGCCGGGGATGCGGCTCATAGGAAACGTCGAGGGCGCCGGCAAGCGACGCCACCGTCCACGTGTGGGGGATCGAGGGGCCGGCGGATCACCGCCGACCCCTCAGCCGTCAGCCTACCACTCGGGCAGGATCACTGTGTCGATCACGTGGATCACGCCGTTCGAGGCCTCCACATCGGCCTTTACCACCTTGGCATCATTCACGTACACCGAGCCGTATTTCACCTTGATCTTCACGTCCTGGCCGTTCACGGTCGTCGCGCGGTCGAGCTTCACCACCTGATCGGAGGTGACGCGGCCGGCCACCACGTGATAGGTCAGAATCGCCGTCAGCTTCTCCTTGTCCTCGAGCAACGCCTCGATGGTGCCCGCAGGCAGCTTGGCGAACGCCTCGTCCGTCGGCGCAAACACCGTGAACGGGCCCTCGCCCTTGAGCGTCTCGACCAGGCCCGCGGCCTGGAGCGCCGCGGCCAGCGTGTTGAACGAGCCGGCGGCCACCGCCACGTCTACGATGTCGTCCGACGTGTAGCCGACCGAG
>JBDGXT010000051.1:0-9914 GCA_039584455.1 Gemmatimonadota bacterium | reverse complement strand
GAAACGTCCGCCCTTGGGGCCGTGCTGTGGTGCTTACCGGCCCTCCACCCGGCGGAGCGGTCCGGTGTACACCATGAACCGCGTGATCCCCTGCCGTTCACGGTTCTCTTGCTCTGCTTCGGCTGACCGGCTACTCCAATCGGCTCGCAGGGAATCGTTGTAGGCGACGTTGTCGGGCAGCTCCGCACCCGGCTTCATGAGCACGAATCCAATGAGCCCACCCAGGCCCACCGCAGCGCCCACGGTGATGCGCGCCCCGCTGTTCTCGGCGTCGCCGCCCAGTGCGGGGATGACCAGCGCCGCACTCACGACGGCGCTGGGGATCAGAATGCTGAGCCCCGGCACGGCAGAGCGCTTCTCGTTCTTGAGTAGTGAATCGGGTGGCGGCGTCGGAGTAGCCACCGTCGCAATGGGCCGCTCCTCGAGGGTGATCGGCATCCACACCGAGCGCAGCGTGTTGCCCCGTGTCACCATGGACTCGATCTCGAGGCGGTAGTTGCCTGACGCTGGGGGCCGGCCCCTTCCGTCCAGGCCGTCCCACGCCAGGGTGCGCGGGCCCTCGACGACGCCGTCGTACAGCACGCGAACGGTCGCACCCTCGTTCGAGACGATGGTCGCCCGGATGCGGTGTTCGGAGGTCGGGAAGACCTGGAACCCGATGCGCTCGGTACGCGTGACCAACAGTGTCCGCAGCGGCGCCTCCAGGTCCACCGCCTTCGTCGTCTGGAGTACCTCGCCGTACACGCGGGTCACTCGCGGCGGGAACACCAACTCGTTGGGGCGGAAGCGCGGGTTGGCCAACACGAGCCCGCGGAACGTCTCCGCCGCCTGGTTTTGCTCGCCCAGCAGTACTTCGCTCGCTCCCAGGTATACGAGCGCCCGCTCCATCTGGGCCGTCGAGAGCGCCGGCTCAGCATCGGGGAAGACCGCGCGGCGTAGCAGTCGAGCCGCGAGCGCGAATTCGAGGTCCTCGTAGGCGGCGAGCCCTTCGTTCATCAGGGTCGCGGGGGTTTGCGCGGCCGCTGGGGTGGCAAGCAGCGCGAGCCCCAGCCCAGCCCAGAGCAGGGCAGTGCTGCGGCGCGTCACGGCGTGTCTACCCGATTCAGCACGATCCTGGTCAAGCGAACCTCCTGGCCGGCGGTCACCTCGAGCACCTGCCGGAAGGGCTCGTAACCCTCCCGCTCAACGCTCACCTCGTGACGGCCTGGCTCGAGGGGGTAGCTCGCGAGCGGCGTCTCGCCCACCCGCTCGCCGTCTACGTAGACGTGCCCCCACGGGTTCGAAGCCACGAACAGGAACCCAGACTGTGGTCCGGGGTCGCGCAACGCCGTGTCCCGTGTCACCGTAGTCTCGGGCCTGGCGATGACGGCCGGGCCTGTCGGTGAACTGTTCTCCGACTCGCGGGCGCCGGTCCGCGGGCCGCTAATCAACACGACGATGAACACCGCGAGCATGAGCGCCCCGCCGAACATGACCGGACCGAAGCGCTTGGCGAACCGGCCGGTCGGGGTCGTGACCGGCTCCGTCTGAGCCGTGGCGAGGCTCTCCTGGGTGGGCACCGTGGCGAAGGTGGGGGTGGCGCGCACGGGCGGTGCGCCGAGGGCCTGCACGAAGTCCAGTACGGTCTCGAAGCGATCGTTGGGCTGCTTGCTCATCGCCATGACGATGGCGTCGGCCACCGCCTCCGAGAGGTCGGCGCGGACCGCGGTGATCCGGGGTGGTGGCTCCATGCAGTGCTGGCGCACGATGTCGCCCAGCGAGTCCGACTGGAAGGGCAGGGCGCCTGCCAGGCACTCGTAGGTGAGCACCGCCAGCGAGTATTGGTCCGACCGACCGTCCAGTGCCTGGCCGTAGCACTGTTCGGTGGACATGTACGCCGGCGTGCCCAGGGTGCCGCCTGTCTGGGTGAGCGGGGCCGAGCCGAATGCCTTGGCGATGCCGAAGTCGCACACCGTGACCCATCCGACCTCGTCGATCAACACGTTCTCGGGCTTCACGTCCCGGTGCACGATGCCGCGACGGTGGGCGTGGTCCAGGGCGCCGGCCACGGGCTCGATGATGCGGAGAACGTCGTCCAGGGTCATCGGTCCCGTTTCCTTCACAACGTCGCGCAGCGAGCGGCCCTTCACCCACTTCATCGAGTACCACATGAAGGTGGCTGTCGTCCCCACCCGGTGAATCGGCACGATGTGCGGGTGATCGAGGGACGCCGCGATCTTGGCCTCCCGCTTGAAGCGATCGGCGGCGTCCGGGCCCATCTGAAGCTGAAGGGGGAGTACCTTGATGGCGACGAGGCGGTTGAGCTCCAGTTCGCGTGCCAGGTAGACGATCGACATCCCGCCGCGCCCCAGCACGCGCTCGATGCGGAACTCGTGCTCCAGCTCCCGACGGATGCTGGCCTCCATGACGGGCGGAATGCCGTCTCCCGCCGCACTGTCGTCGGGCGCGGAGTAGCCGCACATGGGGCACGTCCCCGAGTCCTCGAGGAGCTCGGCCGCTCCGCATTTCGGACAGATCACTCGCGGGTGGTTCACGTCAGATAGAGAGACTGGGGAGTGGCTTTCTCACCCACACCCCGGTCGCCAGTCGGTAGGTGGCGAGTATGGTCGTTCTCACCGCTCTCCGCCGCTGCACATCGCTTCTATTTACCAATCTGCGGCCTCCGGCGCCAGCGCACCGGGAGGACGGCAGGCCGCCGAGTCTGCGGGGGAAGCAGTGGATTGGGAGGAGTGGACGGACCGGTTCGGTGCCTGGCTACCAGAGGCGGCCGGCCCCGAGGCTCAAGAGCGCACCGTTGATGGTCTCGCGCCGCGCCCCGTCGCCTAGCCGGTACTGCTCGAAGCGATAGCCGACGCGGAGCCACACCGGGAAACGGGGCAATGCCAGGACCATGCCGATGTGGCCTCCCCAACCACTGTTCCAGCTCTCCGGCACGCTCACGTCCACCGGGAGTGCACCCCACAGTTCGGCGTAGCCCCGCACGAGGTCCGGCACGAGCATGGGCGCGCCTCGTGCGCGGAAGGTCCACAGGACCCAGCGCTGGGTGCCCAGCGTGGTCTCGTAGCTGCGAGCCAGCGGGCCGGTCGACAGGCCGAGCCAGGGAGCTATGCGTACGGCGAGCAGCAGATGTCCCTCGGCCGCGTCCCGGGTAAGGGTGCCGGCCGTGCTCGGCTCGAGGTCGGCCTGCACGTAGCGGCCCTCGAGCGCGATACGCCACACCGAAACGCCGCCTTCGATACCGAGGCCCGGTGCGCTCAGCGTCTCCGGCTCGCCGTTCAGCTCACTGTGCACCCGGTATTGCATGCCGGTCGCACCCAACGCGAAGCGGAGCGGCGCCTGCCCCGTCAGGTCCGCGGGCGCAAGCGACAGCAGGACGAGCAGTGCCAGCGAGACGGTCGTGGGCGTGGGCCTCATGGCGTCTCGAGATCCTCGCGCACGGGGGGACCGGTCCGGATCCGCAGGCGGGCGTCGCGCCGTGTCTCGTTCTCGCGGACGACCGTGTCGAGCCCCTCGCGCCACTCGCCCAGGAGTGTCTGGTTGGCGGCGATGTTGTCGGGCAGGGGACGGCCCGGCTTCTGTCGGAAGAACCCGATCACCCCCGCGAGCGTGACCGCTCCGCCCACCGCGAACCGCGCGTCCGTGGCTTCACTGCTGGAGCCCGCGAGCGCGGGTAAGGCCACCGCCAGCCCGCCCAGGACCACGCCGGCAGTGAGGCTGCGCAGTGCGGGGCCCGCCGGCTGCTGTTCCGGCAGCAACAGCGAGTCGGCCGGTGGTGGTGGATGGGCGAGCGTATCGAGACGCACGACGTCCGCCTCGATCGGGAAGTGCACGACGCGCTCGACCGTACCACTGGGCGCGAGCGACTCAACGAGCAGGGTATAGCGGCCCGCGGCAGGTGTTCCGGTGCTGTCGAACCCGTCCCAGCGAAGCAGCAGGCTGTCACCGACCTCCCCGCCATAGAGCGGCAGCAAGACGGAGCCGTCATCGCGGATCAACCGCGCACGGATCTCGTGATAGGCGGCGGCATACAGCCGCACCGTGAACGTGTCTCGAGCCAGGACGATCGCGGTATCGGCTGGCGCGACGGCCATGACGACGCGGGTGTTGCGCCGCACCTCGTCATATAGCCGCAACACCTGCGGTGGGAAGACGACCGCGTCCAGGTGGTGGCGGGGATCGTGGAGGACGAGGCGGTGGAAGGCGGCGGCGGCAGAGTTGCGCCTTCCCCCAAACAGCTCGGCTGCCCCGAGATAGCTCAGGGCGGTGGTGCGATCGGCGGCGGAGAGGCCGGTCTCAGGGGGAACCGCCAGGGCTCGACGCAGGAAACCGACTGCCGCGTCCAGTTCCAAATTGCGATACGCCTCGATGCCGTACTGCAGTTGTTCGGTGGCCGTCTGCGCGCGGGCACTCGGTGCTGCGACGGTCGCGGTGAGTGCCAGGCAGACGAGAAGACGGCGTATCACTTACGGCTGCTGCTCCCGCAGGACGATTCCTGTGAGGCGAACCGACTCGCCCGGCTCGACCACGATCACCTGCTCGTACGGCTCGAAGCCGTCGCGCACGATGCGCACCGTGTGGGTGCCGGCGGGAATCGGGAGGTCGAGGATAGGCGTCATCTGGAGCTGGCGGCCGTCGAGGTACACGTACCCCCACTGCTCCGACTGGACCCAGAGGCGCGCCGGCTGCGTGGCTGCGGCGGCCGGCGTCGGCCGCTCGGTGCGGGGCGGCGCCGTGATCGGCGGCTGCGACGGCGCGCCTTCATCGGTGCGCTCGTCCTGGACCGGCCCCGCGTCCACGGCAGGCGCCGAATCCTCAGCCGCCGGCAGAGCGCCCTCGCCGGCGGTCGCGTCCTGGGGCAGCGTTTCGGGGTACGGCCACAGTATGATTCCGGCCACCGCCAGTGGGGCGACGACAGCCGCCACGAGACGCGCCCGAGGCCGGCGCCAGCGGTGCTGCCGCGGCTCGCGCGGGGGCGATTCCACCGGGAGTGGTGTGGGCTGCGTGAGCTCCTGCAGAGACGGGTTCGTGATCCGCACGGACACACGCCCGCCCAGCGCTTCGATGAACTGCACGATGTCGGGGTAGCGGTCGTCGGGCTTCTTGTTCAACGCGCGACGCACGGCGCTCGAAACCCGCGGCGGCAGATCCGACCGCACCTCGATCAGCTCCTTGGGAGACTCGAGGCACTGCTTGCGGATCATGAGCCCGAGCGAGTTGGCGACGAACGGCGTCTGCCCGGCGAGACATCGGTAGATGACTGCCGCCAGGGAGTACTGGTCCGAGCGTCCGTCGACGCTCTGGCCGTAGCACTGCTCGGGCGACATGTAACTCGGCGTGCCGAGCGTCGCTCCGGTATTGGTGAGCGGGATCGCGCCGAACGCCTTGGCGACACCGAAGTCGCACACCCACACCCAGCCGTCCTCGTCGATGAGGACGTTTTCCGGCTTGACGTCTCGGTGCACGATGCCGCGTCGGTGCGCGTAGTGCAGCGCGCTGGCTACTTGCCCGATGATGTCGAGGGTCGCATCCAGCCCGAGGCTGCCATGATCGTCGAGCACGTCCGCGAGGGAGCGCCCCTTCACGTACTTCATGGTGTACCACAGGAAGCTGGACGTGGTCCCGACCCGGTAGATCGGAACGATGTGGTGCTGGTCGAGCGACGCCGCGATCTTCGCCTCCCGACTGAAGCGATCGGCGGCGGCGGTGCCGAGCACCAGCTGGAGCGGTAGGACCTTGAGGGCCACCAGGCGGTTCAGCTCTTTTTCCCGCGCCAGATACACGAGCGACATGCCGCCCCGACCCAGCAGACTGTTGATCTGATAGCTTGCGCCCAGGTGCCTGCGGACGTTGCGCTCGACCTCCTCGGCGGCCGGCAGCTCGGGGGGCTCGGGTCTCGGCGCGGGCTGATGGCAGTGGTTGCACTCCATGGAGTGCGGCATGATCTCCCCCGTCCGACAGGTGGGACACACCGCGGCGCCCTCCCTCGTCCACCGGCGCTTCTTCTCGGACGCGTCAGCCATCAGGGGATCTCCACGCGGAAGTCCACCGCGCTCTCGGAATTGCTGCCGAAGCTCACCCACGCGCTCGTGTTGCCGTCCCCGTCGATCACCCGGGCCTGCCAGTGGTATGAGCCGTCCGCAAGTGGGGCGACGGGCGCCTGCGCCACGCTGCCGTTGGCCGCAGCGAGGCCTGTGACGGTGGGGGTACCGGTGAACGGTGTGCCCACCAGCTGGACCTCCACCTGCAGCCTCAAGGAGTCGCCTGGATCAGGGTCGGTCACGGTGGCCTTGAACCGCACGATGTCCTCGTCGGTGGTGCCGCCGATGGCGATCAGCGTAACGCCGTTGCCCTTGTACTGATTGAGGTCACCCCCCGGCGCGTTTGGCGGCTCCGGGACCGCCACGTGGAGGTCAGCCTCGCTTTCGGTGTTGCCACCGAAGCTCTTCCACGCGCTGGTCCTGCCGGTCTGGTCCAGAATCCGGACCTGCCAGTGGTAATCGGTATCGTCGGTGAGCCCGGCGGTCACGACGGTTGCGGTCCCGCCGCTGGCCACGGCGCTGCTGGTGTGGGTGACGGTGCCGGTGAACGCCGCGCCCACCGGCCGCATCTCCACCTGGATCCGCAGTTGATCGCCGGGGTCCGGATCGCTGACCGTGGCGCTGATGATCACCGAGTTCTCATCGGTGGTGTCGCCCACGGCGAGCACGGTGGCATCGGTCTTGGTCTGGGTCTCGCCAGTCGGCACGGCAGGGACCTCCGGGACCGCCACGCTGAAGTCCGGGTCGGTGACGCCGAACTCGACCCAGCTGCTGCGGCGGTTCGTCTCGTCCACCGTCCGTACACGCCACTTGAAGTCGGTATCGTCGGCAAGTCCTGCGACCCGCACGGCGGCGACCGCGCCTGTTGTCACGGGATCGCTGAGCACCGTGTTGCTTCCGTTGAAGGCGGACCCCGTCGGTTTCACCTCCGCCTCGAGCTGAAGGGTCTCGCCCGGGTCGGGGTCGGCAACGGTCGCCTGTAGGACGACGGTGTTCTCCTCGGTCGTGCCGGCGGCCGGGATCATTGTGGCGCTGTCGCTCTCGAGTTGCTCTCGGCTGGTGGGATCGGCCGGGGTCTCAGGCGCCTGGTCCACCGCGAAATCCGGGGTGTTCCCGAAGGCCACCCAGGCGCTGGCACGCCCCGTCTTATCCACGGCGCGTGCCTGCCAGCGGTAGCCCGTGTTGTCGCCTAGCCCGTCGACCCTCACCGGAATGTCGATGCCGCTACCGCCGGGCAGGGGGGTACTGGCGGCTATGGCGGTGTTAGTGAATGCCTGACCCGACGGCCTGATCTCGATCTCGAGCGTAAGCGTGTCGCCCAGATCGGTGTCGGTCACGTTGGCCCGGAGCACGACGGTAGTCTCCGTGGTCGTCCCACCGGGAAGGATGGCCGTGGTGCTGTCGCTCTCGCGCTGGCGCAGCACGGTGGGCGCGCCCGGCGCATTCTGGATCACGGCCCTGAGCGTGAAGCTCCCCGTGAGTCCCGGGTCTCGCGTTGTCGCCTCCACTCGGTACGTGTCGATTGCCGACAAGCTGTAGTCGAGGCAGGCCAGGCCGACGTTGTTGGGGCACACGCTCTCGTCCAGCACCGTCCCGGTCCCGTCGGTGAGAATCAGGTACGGCGCGAACGCGCCCTCCATGGAGAGGGTAATTGTCTCGCCCGGATTGCCATCGAAGGCGTAGACCTTGGCTAAACTGCCATCCCGGTTAGGCGCACCGCAGTCGCTGTCGGTCAGGGTGCCGCCGGGCTCGGCGTCTGGGTTGATGTTGACCACCGCGCACGGCTCGATGGTGTACTCCACCGGCACCGTGGCCGGGCTGCCGCTCGCCCCCGGCACCGTCACCACCACCGTGTCGTGGTGCGTACCCACGACGAGGCCGGCGGGGTCGAAGGTGAGTTCGACGTCGTCGGGCATCCCGCCCGTCGTCTTGGACAGGCTGAGCCATCCACTGGAGTTGCTGCCCGACCAAGTGGGCGAGCCCGTCCCCGCGTTGGCGATCGTGAGGTTGGCCGTCTGGAGTGCAGCGCTCCCCACCTTGGCGGAGGCGCTCACCGTGCCGGGCGTGACGCTCAGGTCGGGTGGCGTCACGCTCACGGCCGCGCTGTCGGTCAATCCGTCCGACGAGCCGCGCACGAGCGCCTGACCCGCCCCGCGGGCCGTCACCTCCCCGGTGGAGTCGACTACGACCACAGTCGTATCGGTCGACGTCCAAGTGATGAGGGTCGCCGGCGCCGGATTCCCCCGGCGGTCGATGGCCTGGGCATCGAGCTGGCTCGTGGCGCCGAGGCTCAACAGCTGTAAGCTGTCGGGCTCGATGTGGAGGGCCATGATGGTCTGTCGGACGGTGACGGTGGCCGTTGCGGTCGCCGTGTCGAGGGTAGCCTGGACCGCGGCCTCCTGCCCGCTCCCCCTGCCCACGACGCAGCCACCCGGCTCAGTGAGGGACACCGTCGAGTCGGGGTCGTCCGCAATGGCGAAGCTGGGTGTCCCGTCTGCGAGCGCCGCGCCGCTGGCATCCCGGACCTCGTACGCGAGGCACAGCGTGTCGCCGACGCTGGTGAGCGTCGTCTCGGCGGGCGCGAGAGCGAGCGTGGCGGCCACCACCCAGATCGTGTCGGAGGCCTCGGCGACGGTGCTGGAGATGGCGCCGCCCTCGACGTGGGCGGTGACGACCACCTTCCCCCGCGCATGGCCCTTCACCAACCCTGCCGGTGTCACCGTCGCGATGTCGCCGTCGCTGGTGCGCCACGAGAGCGGCACCCCGTCCTGGGCCTTGCCGTCGACCAGTACGCTGGCCGTGAGCAGGACCGAGTCCGCCACCCCCACGATCGTCCGGGGCAGCTCAAGCTCGACCAGGGGGTCCCCAGGGGATGTCACTAGGTCATCGAGCGTAGAGGGCGGGCTGCTCGAGGTGCAGCCACGTTCTGCCTGTCCGACGCATGGGCGCAATGCCGTCGGTTGAAGGACAGCTAAGTTATTGGCACATAGGGAGGTCCGCTAGGGGCCGGGTGGGGCACCGGCCCCCGGCCGGGCGCTCCCGATTGGCTCGTTTCGCGGTGGCCGCCACCCCCCGGGAGGCCCCCACAACTGGCCCTTCACTTGTAGTGCCACTGTCGGGTCGGTGGCGCATGGAGAGGGTGTCGCCACCAAGGGTGAACGTGGCGGCAGTGACACGTCGGCGGCTGTGCGCTTGCTCACATCTGCCGCTCCGTGAGCGGCCCACCCCCGGGGCGTGCGGGTGGCCTGCCGCCCCGCTGCGCGGGCTCATACCTTAGGGCTCATGCCGCGACCGCTCGACGACCAATTCGGCTCGCACTTCCTCACCGGCAGCGAGGGCGACCGGCGCACCTTCTTCCGCGAGACGGTGGGGCGTCTCGTGAACGAGGTGGTGCGCCGCGCAGAGCGGCGGGTGGCCCCCCTCCCGGTGTTTCGACCCCCGGGGGCCATGGACGAGGTCGCCTTCCTTGCGGCGTGCACGCGCTGTGGTGACTGCATCGACGTGTGTCCGGCCAACGCCATCGTGACGGCGCCGCCCGGGGCCGGTCTCGCGGTGGGCACTCCCATGATCGATCCGGCGGTGCAGCCGTGCACCGTGTGCAACGAGATGCTGTGTGCCAAGGTGTGCCCCACCGAGGCGCTGGAGGTGCCCGAGCGGGTATGGGAAGGGTACCGCATGGCCACGCTCGAGCTCGTGCCGGAGCGGTGCATCGCCTTCCAGGACGTGGAGTGTGGGGTGTGTGCCAGGGTCTGTCCGCTGGGCGAACAGGCGATCGGCCTCGATGACGCCGGACGACCGGTGCTGTATGCTGAAGGGTGCGTGGGGTGTGGGGTCTGCGTGCGGGCCTGCGTGACCACGCCGTCATCGCTGCTGTTA
>JBDGXT010000050.1:0-10876 GCA_039584455.1 Gemmatimonadota bacterium | reverse complement strand
GGAAACCGGACTCCGACGAACATCAACACAACACAACAAGGAGTACGGCATGCGTACCACCGGAACCGTCAAGTGGTTCAACGACAGCAAGGGCTTCGGCTTCATCACGCGCGAGGACGGCGAAAAGGACTGCTTCGTGCATCACTCCGCCATCCAGGGCGAGGGCTTCAAGTCCCTGCGTGAGGGCGAGCGTGTGGAGTTCGACGTCGTGCAGGGCCAGAAGGGCCCGGCGGCGGAGAACGTCACCAAGATGGAAGCGTAAGCAACAGCTTCGCTGACGGTAGCAAGGCGGGGCCGCCCGACTCAATGTCGCGGCGGCCCCGTTTGCGTTTAGGCGCCGCGGAGGGGAAACTCCCCTCGTGCGAGCGCGTAGGGAAGACCGTGCCCCCCACCACGAGTGCCGGACGCACGTAGACCATGAGCCGCGACCCGACCACACCCAACCCCGAGTTCCTCGCGCTGCAGCAGGCGGTGCGGGGCCGCTTCTCGCTCGACCGTGAGCTGGGTCGTGGCGGGATGGGCGTGGTGTTTCTGGCGCGCGACGTGGCTCTCGACCGTTTCGTGGCCATCAAGCTGCTGCCGTTCGAGCTCGCCGCCATCCCGCCGCTGCGCCAGCGCTTCCTGCAAGAGGCGCGCATCGCGGCCGGGCTCGCCCACCCCAACATCGTGCCGATCCACTCGGTCGACGAAGCCGACGGCCTCGTCTTCTTCGTGATGAGCTTCGTGGACGGGGAGACGCTCGGTCAGCGGGTGCGGCGCGGCGGCCCGCTGCCGGCAAGCGAGGTCATGCGCGTGGCGCAGGAGGTTGCCTGGGCGCTAGGGCACGCACACGGCCGCGGCGTGGTGCACCGCGACGTGAAGCCCGACAACGTGATGCTCGAGCACGACGGCGGTCGCGCGATGGTGACAGACTTCGGGATCGCGCGTGTGGCGAGCGCCGGCGATACCCCCGGAGCGGGGTCGGTGGTGGGCACGCCGCAGTACATGAGCCCCGAGCAGGCAGTGGGAGAGGCGGTCGACGCCCGCAGCGACGTGTACTCCCTCGGCGCGACTGGATTCTTGGCGGCCACGGGCCAGCCGCCGTTCGAGGCGTCGACCGTCGCCGGCCTCTTGGCCAAGCATGCAGGGGAGCCGGCGCCAAGCCTGGGCCCGCTCGCGCCGCGCCTGCCGCGGCGCTTCGCCGCCGCCATCGACCGCTGCCTGGCGAAGGATCCCGCCGAGCGGTTCGCCTCGGCGGAGGAGCTGGCGCAGGAGATCGCCGCGGCGCGTGGGGCGCTCGTTCGCGTGCCGGCGCCGCTCGGGCGGTTCGCGCGCGAGGCGTACGTCGTGGGCTCGGAGGCGGGCGGCTACCTGGCGGGTCTGGCAGGGGCGCTGCTCGCGCTCGAGATCGTCAAGCTCATCGAGGGCAACTGGCTCGGGATCGTCAGCGCATTGGAGATCGTCGCGATAGTGCTGCTCACCGGGCTCTCCGCCGCACGGGTCGGACGGCTCGTCGGGATGGCTCGTGATCTGTTGTTGGAGGGCTACGACCATCGTGCGCTGCGGGCGGCGCTCGCCCTCGAGGAGCGCCGGGCCAGCGAGGACGAAGAGCCGACGCGACCGAGTGGTGTGGGGACGTGGCTCACCGCGGGACTCGGTGCGGGCGTAACCGCCCTCGGCATCTGGGGCATGTTGGGGAATGCCGACCTGGTCGTCACCGTCGGCACGGCCGTCACCATCGGGGCCCCTCTCATCACGGCGCGACTGGGTCGCGGGATCTTCCGGTTAGGCAGTGTGGGGCTCGAGGCGCGGGTGGAGCCGCTCCCGACGGTCGGCGAGCGCACCGAGGTCGCGTTGGGTCGGGCGTTGGAGGATCTGTTCGAGGAGTTGTCTGAGGAGGAGCGGCGGCGGCTGGGCGACGTCCCGGCGTTGGCTGTGCGGCTCGAGGCCGACGCGCTGAGCCTGCGTGAGCGAGGTGACGACCCGGATGCCGCCGCCCGCCTTGCCACGGCGGTGGCGGCGCTCGAAACGCTGCGCCTCGACCTGCTGCGACTGCGCGCCGGCGCCGCCACGCTCGACGAGCTAACGGTGGATCTGGAAGCCGCGCGGAACGTAGGCGAGGTAATCGGTTACCGCTTGGAGGGGAAGCGGGAGTGGGACGACGTATAGCGGAGCTACCCCCCCAGTCTATCTCGACACGATCGAGGAGTGGCTCCTGACACTGCGGCGCTAGCGCCTCAGCCCTTCTTCCGCCCCGACGTTGCCCGCTTGGAGCGCTCCACAAAGCTCTCCACCGCTTCCGACGCGATGCACTCGCCGATCAGCTCCAGCGGCAGGTCGTCCAGCTTCTTGAAGCGCACGCACGACTTGCCCACGTCGAGCCGCTTGCCCGTGGCCTTGTAGGCGGTCTCGAAGTCGCGGCGCGCGTCCTCACTCATGTAGATGCCCGTGAGGTAGACCGCCATGTGGTTCTTCTGGGAGGCCAGCGCCGCGTACATGAGGGGCTGGCCGTTGTACGTGTCCGGACAGGTTGCGAGCGGTACCTGATAGGTGATCATCCCCCAGTCCATGGCCTCCTCGTAGCCCTGGGGGAGATTCCCGAGGATGGTTTGCCGCACCGTCGCGATCGCGTCGCGTCGGTCGTCGGGCAGTGAGGACAGGTACGCGTCCACGGTGGGGGCGTCCGATCTCATTGAATGTCGCCTCGCGTCTACTCGTCAGAGCCTACCTGAGCCAGGTTGCCGGTCGTTATCCGGGCCACAGCCAGCCAAACGTCCCCGCGGTGAAGAGTGCATACACGAGGCCGTCGAAGGTCGATTTGAGCGTGGTGCTCCAGGGGCGCCTATACCAGATCGAGTTCTGCCACAGCGCTACCGCGTAGCCGATGAACGCCGTGGCGCCTACGAAGCGGAAGACCTGCAGGTAGTCAACACCGGGCTCGAGCGCCCGGCCGGCAACGTAGGCCGCGAAGGAGCTGACTACGGCGCAGTACACGAACCACTGCACCAGGCTCTTCCCCATCCCCGGTATGCCATTGGGCATGACGTTGACGAACGCCACCGGCCCCCTGTTGGCCTTCTCGATGAACTCGGGCGTCTTCATGGCCTCGGGTGTCCCCGCGTTGGGGATGACGTACTCCCCGGGGGGGATGTTGAACGGCCGGAGGGCGTCCATCACCTGATCCTCCGAGGGCACCTTGCCGAAGTCCTTGCGGTGGTACGGTAGCAGCATGTGGATGATGGAGCTCACGACGAACACGATGACCGCCGAGAGCAGGATCGGGATCCACAGCGACATGATGGGGACCATGAGGGCCTCCTCTGGGGAACGGGATAACCTTGGTCACGTATCGCGCGTCCACAAGGGCGGCGTGAGTTGACATGCCGTGTACTGGGTAGTACATAGTATACGCAATGAACGACACCTTCGGCTCCTACCTTCGCGATCGGCGCGAGGCGTTAAGGCAAAGCAACGCAACGTTTTCCGTACGCCAGTTGGCCATGAGGATCGGGGTCGAGCCCTCGTTCCTGAGTAAGGTGGAGCGGGGTGAGGCGCCTCCGCCGTCGGAGGCCAAGATCGTGGCGCTGGCCCGCGAGCTGGGTGAGGACGCGGACGTGCTGCTGGCACTGGCCGGAAAGGTGTCGTCGGACTTGCAGGAGGCAATTCGCAAGCGACCCGAACTGTTCGCCGCGGCGATCCGGCAGCTCAAGGACATGCCGGACCACGCCGTGCTCAGAATCGTGCGTGAGGTGCGAGACGGGACCTGGTGAGGTGTCCCATTCGGGTGGTAACCTCGAGCGCACGGGGAGGAAACATGATCGAGCTTCGTCACGACCGATTGGTCATCTCACTGCCCGAGGTCCACAACCGGGCAGAGATGCGCATCGACTTCCAGCGCACGCTGCGCATCCCTGACGACGATCGGGAGTACCCGCTGCCTGCGGGCCTGGGGCGTTTTCCGATTTGTCACGTGGATGACTTCGCCACACGCGTGCCGCGGCAGTGGATCGAGCACGGCGGCGTGATGCTCCCCATGTACCAGTCGGAGGCGCTGTGGCTCAACTTCGGTGGTGACTATCCGTTCGCGGTGAAGGTCGCAGCCGGGAAGATCAATGCTGTGACCGGTGAGGGCTGGGGGGGGGACGGGCTCCACCGCGACCCGCAGGACTACATGGCGGTGCCGGAGCAGCCGTGGCTCGACGGGTACTGCGTGGAGAAGGGGATCATCCGTCAGTTCGTGGCCATGCCGCTCGGCAGCGGCTACAGCGCCGAGGAGCAGATCACGGGCGAGGCCGAGTACGGCGGGCTGCAGATCGAGGTCTTCCCCATGAAGCGGGAGGCGTATGAGCGGATGCGGTCACGCAGCGCCGTGCTGGCCCGCTCGGTGTTTGCGGCCGATATGGCGCTCCACGTGAGCGGCGCGGGATACGACATGGGTCTCGCTCCGGGTGGGCGCATGCGTCAGGAGATCTACGACGATCCCTACCGGTTGGAGGACTGGGACACGCGCCATCGGGCGCGCTGCTTCGTGCACATCGCCAACTCCATGACATGGCGTGCGATTACGGGCGGGGCACCGCCGACCGTCCCGCCGACGGCAAAGGAGTATCAGAGCGCCGGCATTCCGTGGTTCGACTACTACTCGGAAGGCTCGAAGGCGCTTGACGGCTCCGGCATTCTCGAGAAGCTCAAGAGCGTGGCCCACCTCGGGAAGGAGAAGGGCGACGTGCCACTCCCCGACAACGAGTCGGTCGAGGTAGACGAGGTAGTCGTGCTCAGGAAAGGGCTCAAGAAGGGGCAGGTGCGGGAGGGGGTGTTCTAGGGGGCGCCACCAAGCTCGACCTTGCCGCGCCAGCTCCCGGGGCGTACGCTTGCGGGTGATTCCGGTAGCACGAGAGAGGACCATGCCCCTTCCTGAGGATGGAGTGCGCCGCTTCCTCAATGACCTCCGCTCGGGCATCGACCGCCGGTCGGGGCAGGACCGGCGCGGCAAATCCCGACCCGGAGACCACGACCGCCGTGGCAAGCTGGACCGTCGCAGTCCACTGAGGGAGCAGTTCTCGGTGGCCCACGGGCTGCTTATCCGCGAGATGGTGCTCCGCCCCAACCTCGCGGCCGCCTGCCCGATATGCGACGGCAACCTGTTGCTCGGCCCCGCCGAGACACACGAGGGCACCCGCATGCAGGAGGTGCACTGCACGGGGTGCCGACATCACGCGCTCCTAGTGTATAACTGAGGCTCGACGGCCGTTCCCCCGGCTCTGGCCCGCCGAGGTGGCATTCCCTATTCTGGTAGCGAATCAGTTGGCCTCCCGTCACCTCACACCGACGAGTGTGCCTCATGCGTGCCAATCCCCGTAGCTCCATCACCGCGCTCCTGCTCACGACGCTCGTCGCGTGCGGCGGTGGTTCCAGGGTCATGGTGCCGCCGCGCCTGGATCTCGTGCCCTATGAGCGAGTGGCTCTGGTGACATTCACCGTAGACAACGCCAAGGGCACGTTGCACGAGTTCGCGACCCAGCGTTTCCTCGAGGAGATGCTTGCTGCGCAGATCGTCGAAGTACTCGAGCTGGGTGAGATGACGTGGCTGCTCGAGGAGACCGGACGGACCCGGTACGGCCCCGCCGAGGCGCGGTTCATCGGCGAGGACCATGGCGTCCCACTCGTGTTCGTAGGCCACCTGGTGGTGTCCAACGTCAAGCCCAGCGCCTCGATCAGCGGCATTCCCCGCGTAGGTGCGGATGTGGACCTCTTGATCTCGGTGCGGCTGCTTTCTACCGAATCCGGGGCGACCGTGTGGAGCCGGTCGTCCGAGGGCACCGCGATGGTTGGGGAGCTGGCCTTCGACGGAGGTATTCCCTCCTTTGGAGGGCGGGATCCCAAGGATGCGTACGGCGACCTCGTGGACCCGTTGATCTACGAGATCACGAGGGACCTGCGCCCGACGTACGAGCGACACTAGGAACCAGCGAGCCTCTCCTCCCAGTCCTCCAGCGACCTGGGCCAATCCTGCTTGAGGAGCCTGGAGAGCGCCCGGTCGGCGAGCAGCTTCCCGCCCGTCTGACAGGTGGCGCAGTAGTTGGCTTCGTTCTGCGCGTACCGGATGCGCTGCACCGGTGAACCGCAGGTTGGGCACGGCTCCCGGTAGCGGCCGTGCACAGCCATGCCCTCATGAAATGCCGTGACCTTGTCGGGAAAGCCGTCTCCCACTTCCTTGTGCAGCCGATCGGTCCACGCGGTGAGCGTTTGGCGGGTCGCGTGGTACAGTCGCTCGATCTCCGCGTCGCCGAGGTTGGTGTTGAGCTGAAGCGGCGAGAGCCGAGCGGCGTGGAGGATCTCATCGGAGTACGCGTTGCCGATCCCGGAGAGAATGCGCGGGTCGGTGAGCGTGCGCTTGAGCGTGTGGCGCTCCTGGGTGACGGCCACCTTGAACGCCTCGAGGTCCGTCTCCAGCACCTCGAGTCCGCCGGGGTCGTGCTCTGCCAGGGCCGGCGATCCGCGCAGCACGTGGATAGCCGCCCGCTGCTGCGTGCTGGCCTCGGTCATGAGCAGGGAGCCGTGCGGGAAGTCGAAGGCGACCAGGCCCCGCTTCTTGGGTACCGTCACGCCGCGCTTCTTCCACCGGAGCCGCCCCGCGATCATGAGCCGGATGATGAGGAAGTGATCGTCCTGGAGCCCGAGCACGATGCGCTTGCCAAGCCGGCGGACGTTGCGTACCTCCAGCCCCTCGATGGACTGAATCGGCGGGTCCACCGACCGCACCACGAACGGGCTCCGCACCCGCACCTGTTCGATAGGATGACCCGCGGCGAACCGTTCGAGTGCCTCGCAATACACGACGATGTCGGGGAGCTCCGGCATGGTCCCGTATCTTACACCGAGGGCCTCTCACGGGGCCCTTGGTGTTTCTGAGTCGCGGCCTGCGCTACCCACCCGAGCGCGGCGACTCGTCGGTCTGCCCGTTGTCGTAGTGTCCCACCAGCTTGACCGGCGTGCCGCTGTCGTCCACTACCACCTCGAGACGGAAGTACGCGATCTCCTCGAAGCGGAACAGCGCGTCGCCCATGGGAATGGCAGTCATGGGGGTGTTGGGCGCGCGCTGGTACACCAGTTGCCCATCTTGCACCGAGAGCGTGCGGGGGCCGTACGTCCCGGTGTAGGATGCCAGAACCGCCGGATCCACCGTCACGGGGTTGAGTTGCGCCTCCAGACCGGCAATGGCCCAGTCAAACGCGAATTGCTGCTGCCGGTCGGTCGCGCTCTCTCTGAGCTCCTGCAGCGCCATGAGATGTGCCGTCTCCAACGCCTGCTCGGACGGCACCGCGACGTCGGGGATCACGCCCACCCCCTCCCAGTTGGTGCCGGTGATGGGGTTCACCGCCCGTCCGAACGGGACGCGGGCTGCGGCGTTGAGGTGCGCGAACAGATGGCTTGCCGTTGGATGCGCGCCGCCACCCGTGGTGTCGCCCACGATCGTACCGCGCTCCAGGTTCTTGAGGTTGTAGCTGAACTCCTCGGCGCCCGAGAAAGTGCGGTTGCTGGTGAGCACGTAGACCGGGACGTCGGTCATGCGCTCCCCCTGCACGTGGGTGAGCGTCCAGAATTGCGTTGTGCTGTCTGTCTCTCGGATGTAGAAGCTGTTGAGGTGGACCGATTCCTCGAACAGATACGTGGTGATGAGCTGGATCAGGCTGGGCGAGCCACCACCGTTGTACCTCATATCGAAGATGATCGCATCCGCGTGGGCCAGGAAGTTCATCGCGGCCACGGCCGTGGGGCCGGCCCACTCCGCTCCCATGAAGCTATCGAACCGCAGGTAGCCCACGTTGCCCTCCAGCAACTCCACCCGCCTGAAGTTGAAGTTGCTCCGGGCGGCGCTCTCTCGTCGTTCCCGCTCCACCTCCTCCTCGTCACGATCGGCGCTCATACTCGCGACCAGGGCCGGTGAGGCGTATACCACTCCGAGGTGGCGGTCGTGGCTGATGGAGCGTAGGTCCCGCGTCAGGACCTGCGCGAACTCCGCCACAGTGTTGAGGTCGTCGTAGGCCCCCTCGGCCATCTGCGCGCGCACGAACTCGTCCATTTGCTGGGCGACGTCGGGAAAGACGTAGGTCCTGTTGATCGCCGCGCAGACCGAGTCGATGATCTCGGCGCGCTTGGCCGCGTCGGCCGGGACGTCGGGCGGCGGGCCGACTTGGGCTATCAGGGTGGAGCAGGTCAGCAGTGTGACTGCCACGACCGCGACGGCGACTCGCGCGCCGCGGCCGATCCAGCGCATGGCTCGAGGCGTAATCATGATGCCAACTCCGAAACGGTGTGCGCGCCACTCGAAGAGGGGCGTGGGGTGACTCCAGTTGTCATCTGCATTACGGGTGCGCAGGGGAGCAGGTTGCAGGTGCGTGGGGATTGTCGAGTGGCGTGGTCGGAGTTGTGAGGCGTCGCACGGGATTGACGCATCCGCAAGAGAAGAAGGACGCGACAGAGCGTGGCCCTGCCGCGTCGTGACGCGGTGATCCTGACCTACCTACTTCCAGGGTTGCTCCTCGGTGTCCCCGCTACCACGTGCCACTTAGCGACGCCGCCGCCGCGAGGGCCAGCACGAGCTCCGCCGCGCTGGCCACCAGGGCTCCGACTCCATTCAGCCGGAACCCGAGGTAGATGCCCCAGTCCATGCTGGAGGCACCGATGACCTGCTGCTCCCCGAGTGCGGGGTCATAGTAGTGGCCGGGATCGCGGCTCGTCTGAAGTGCCTGCACCTCCAGGCTCACGCCGAGCCAGCCGCCGTGGCTCACGGCTACCAAACCGGTGAACCCGGGATAGCTCTGCACTCCGTAGTTGGTTCCCCCGCCGAGCAGAATGCCGGCACCCAGGTCCAGTGCCGTCTTGCGGCCGAGCCACCGGCGGTAGCGGGGCCGGACGCCCCAGCGGGACCCGTCCTCGTCTACGTTGGCCAGAACGGTGGCGCCCCATGCCCAGTCGCCGCGGTTGGCCATGAACCCCAGATCCCAGCTGGCGAACCAGCGGGTGTCGCTGACCCCGGGGTCGGGCTGCTGGTTGAGGCGGGTGCCGATGGCCGTCTCGTAGAGGATCGACGTGCCCCGGTGCCCGGAAGGCTGGGGGGCAGTCTCCTGGCCGCGGGCCGCGGCCGCGAGGGCGCTGAGAACGATGATGATGAGGGTAGCCGAGCGTCGCATGGGGTCCTCCCCTTGGGGACGCCCGGACGCTCGCCGTGCCGCGTCAAGCCGACGTCAAGCCGCTACAGGCCTCTCCCCACCGCCCCGTAACCGAACTTCTCCCGCACCTGATCGATGGCGCGGGACAGCGCGCGGTCGCGGCCCGTCTCCTCTCCCCCTTCGTCGAACAGCGAGAGCTGATCCACCTCGTCGGCGGGCTTCAGGTTGGAAAGCGCTACGCCCAGTAGGCGTGCGGGCACACGTCGCTTCTCGCGCAGCTGCTCGAGCAGTGCTTTGGCAACCTGAGCGACGACCCGGTCAGCGATCACGGGCTCGTCGAGCGTGAGGCTCTTGGACCGGTTGCGGAAGTCGTGGTCCCGAACGCGCACGGTCACGGTGCGTGCGGCCCAGCCGTGCTTCCTGAGATCGGAGGTGGCCCGATCGGCGAGGCGCAGCAGCTCGCGGGAGAGAGCGCGGTCATCGTCGATATCCTGGGCGAAGGTCTCGTCGCGACTGATGGACTTGGCCCGCTCGCGCGCCTCGACTGGTGTAGGATCGATGCCGCGCATCCTGCGAAACAGCCACGCGCCGGCGCGCTCCCCGATCCAACCCTTGAGCTTGGCCTCGTCGTGCTTCAGGGCCTCGCGCACGGTGACGAGCCCGTACACCTGTAGACGATCCTGAAAGCGCGGCCCCACGCCGGGGATGTCGGCCAGATCAAACGTGGCGAGGAACTCGGCCTCCTGTCCGGGCGGTACCACGACCACCCCTTCGGCCCGCGGTGTGCGGTGTGGTTTGGCCCGCTTGGCAGCGAGCTTGGCCACGAGCCGTGTGGTGCCTCCGCCGATCGAGACGGCGATCTCGGTCTCGTCCAGCACGGTCTGACGGATGCGGCGTGCGGTAGCTTCCAGCGGCTCGTGCTTGTAGAGCTCTTCGGTACCGGTGAGGTCGAGGTACATCTCGTCGATCGAGGCGGGCTCCACCACCGGCGTGAACCGCTCCAGCACCCCCACGATCGCGCGCGACTTCTCGCTGCACGCACGACGTGGCACGCCGACGACCGTGGCTCCGGGACAGAGCCTGAGTGCCGTGGCCATCGGCATGCCGGAGCGGGCACCGTACCTGCGCGCCGCGTATGACGCCGAGGTAACCACGCCGCGGCCCTGAGGTGAGCCGCCCACCAGGAGCAGCTCGGCCTGCCCTGCGCCCTCGGGGTCCAGCAGTCGGGCCACCTGGGCGTAGAACGCGTCGGCGTCGACTTGGAGGATGCGGGGAGCGGGGTTGCTCATCCCACCTTGCTGCTCACCAGCACCACCTTCCCCAGGTTCTTGCGCGCGTGGATGTACGTGTGCGCTTCCACCGCACCGGCACGATCGAGGCCAAACGTGCGGTCGAGCACGGGGCGCCAGTGCCCGGCTTCGAGGCCGCGGTAGATCTCCTGGAGCGCAGGGATCATCAGGTCTTCCCGCTTCTGTAGGTGCAGCAGGTGGATGCCGGACACGCTGATGTTGGGCTGGATCAGGGAAAGTGGGTGGATGAGCGGGGTGCGCAGCCACGCCCACGCCGCACGCAGCCAGCTGCGCTTGAGGCGCGGCATGGCGTCGCTCAGCCCGTAGAACACCAGTCGGCCGAGGGGCGCGAGCAACCGCCGGCAGGCTGCCGTGTGGCGGCCGCCCATGGCGTCGAGCGCGACGTCGACGCCGCGGTCGCCGACCAACGCACGC
>JBDGXT010000311.1:0-3157 GCA_039584455.1 Gemmatimonadota bacterium | reverse complement strand
CTATTTCGACTATGTGTGCGGCTTCACCGATCGATCCGTGATCGGCGAGGTGCTGCGCGACTGCGCGCCGCACCGTCCCATGGGCCTCCATCTCGCAGCCCACAGCCAGCCGAAAGTGCTTCCCGGAGTGCAGGAGCGCTGGAAGTTCATCGAGCCCACACTCAAGAAGGCGCCGCTCCTCAAGATCGTGCCGATGTTGGGCAGCCTCGGCTGTCCCTACACTTGCAGCTTCTGTATCGACTCGACTGTCGCGTACCAGCCGCTCGACTTCGACGTCATGAAGGACGATCTCCGGTTCCTGCAGCACAAGTTCCGGCGACCGCACGTTGCATGGCACGATCCGAACTTCGGCATCCGCTTCGACGATTACATGAGTGCGATCGAGGACGCGGTCGCCCCCAATAGCATCGACTTCGTCGCGGAGAGCAGCCTATCGCTGCTGTCCGAGCCGCACCTGCAGCGCATGCAACGCAATGGGTTCAAGGCCATGCTGCCGGGAATCGAGTCGTGGTTCGACCTCGGCAACAAGTCCAAGACGGGCAAGCTCCAGGGATCGGACAAGGTCCGGCGGGTCTCGGAGCACGTCAACATGATCCAGCAATACATCCCGTACATCCAGACCAACTTCGTGCTCGGCCTCGACAGCGATGAAGGTCCGGAACCGTTCGAGCTGACCAAGCGGTTCGTGGACGTCTCGCCGGGCGCTTTCCCCGGGTACTCGCTGCTCTCAGCGTTCGGTCAGGCTGCACCGCTGAATCTGGACTACCAGCGCGAGGACCGGGTGTTGCCGTTCCCGTTCCACTTCCTGAACAACCATCACGCGATGAACGTGAAGCCGGCGAACTACTCCTGGCCGGACTTCTACGACCACGTCATCGACTTGACGCGGCATACCTTCTCGTGGCGCTCCATCAACCGGCGCTTCTGGGCTATCAAGGCCAGCATCCCGCGCTGGATGAACGTCGTGCGGGCGATTTCTTCCGAGGGATTCGGACGCTTGCGGTACTTCACCGAGGTACGGCGGCTGCTCGAGCACGACCGGCCGTTCCGCGACTACTTCGAGCGCCAGACCACGGCCCTCCCGCAGTTCTTCACCGATCGCGTGAAACGGGACCTGGGCCCCCTGTGGCACTGGCTTCCGGCTGGCGCCATGGAGCACGACCCCAACGCCTACTTGAAGGCGCACGAAGGGGGATCCATCGTGGTCCCAAGCTTGCGAGCCGCCGCGGCGGTGTAGCCCCTACGCCGACGGGCCTCCGTGAGGAGGCCCGTCGCGTATCCAGCTCGTTCGCTTCTTCTGTCTCGCCGCTAATGGGCCTCGGCACGCCTCGACAGGCGCTTGAAGATCCACAACGCCACCAGGACGAGCACGGCCAGGAACACCACCTTGCCTGCCACGAGCAGAAACCCCGCAAGCACACCCAGGAGAGGCGCGACCAGCTTCAGGAACAACTGCCAAAGCAGGTAGCCGACCACTCCCGTGGCGGCGACGGCTAGCACCGGTCTCAGCATGAAACAACCCTCATTGGGGACTCACCGCTCCCTACGGCGGCGCTGGCATGGAGGTTTCGTTTCGTGTTAGCGTTGGGAACAGCCCTAACCGGGACTTCACCATGGCGGATACTGCGCAGAATGCCTTCAGCGCCCTGTATGAGCAGCTCGCACCCGACTCGAAGGACCTCATGGGCGGTGACGCGGACTCGGAGATCTTCGAGGCCTTCAAGGACTTGAGGGAGGTCGCGCACCCCGCCCGCATTGCGGCAGTCGAGGGCGACTACGTCGGCCGTGGGCTCATGGCCCACGCTCTGTTCCTGAGCTGGAAGGAGTACAGGGAGGCTGCGTTTCTGCTCGAACGGGCACGCCATCACATGATGGACCAACTGCGTGGCGGGAGCACACCGCAGCCGGACGTCTATCGGCTCGCCGAGGCACTCACCCGATTCTGCGACGCCTGGAAGCCGGCCGACGAATCCAGCCAGTCCTGATCCCTAGCCGGTCTCCCACCAGGCGACCTCACCCCGGAACCCGCAGCGGGGACATTCCGCCAGGGACGCGTTCTCGAACAGTTTCAGTCGGTCGCCGGACCTCGGGCAGACACCGTAGACGGGGCCCAGGTCGTCGCTCGTGCCCTGGGCCGGGTTGGGACCGGTACGCGGACGGTATACCACCGTAATCCGTGTCGGCTGGGTACGGCGGACTTCCAGGAGGATAGGGCGCACGGTGACGCGCTTGCCCTGGACCCGCAGCGCCACGTGATTCCGATGGTTCGCGAGAACGGGGTACCAGGCCCCCTGTCTCAGCTTGGGGTCGGTGTTGGGACTCATCTGGGGAACCTCCGGATTGGACACCGAGCATCTCCACTGATTACTCTCTGAAACTGTGATCTGGGTCCCACTGGCACTGTGAGCAACATTACACCGGGGCGACGCCCCGCTGCGTCCCGAGCCGCGGCGCTGCTGCTCGCGCTCGGGACGGCCGCGTGCGGCGGAGTGCGGCCCTACTATGACATCAATGCACGCGCCGACCCGATCCGGTCGGTGGCCGTGCTACCGTTTCCCGACCAGGGGCTGACGCAGGTCGACTACCGCGACATCGATACCCACCTCAGCACCAGGCTCGGGTTGCGACTGAAGGACATGCGGGTCATGCCGGCACCCCAAGGGGTCTCCCGCGTGCGCGAGGCGGGGGACTGGGAGGCCTGGCGCACGTACCAGGCCGGCCCACTCTCGGTGGGTGCCCTCGACACCGCCCTCGTCGTAGAAGTCGGAGCGGCACTCGGTACCGACGTGTTCATGACCGGTGAGCTGCTGGACATCTTCCGACAGGACGGGGAGCAGCTCACGGGGAGGGGTGCCGCCCAGTTCGGCGCCCCGGCTCCTGGGGAATCGAGAGTCGAGGTCCAACTCTACCTGTTCGACTGTGACAGCGGCCGGCTGATCTGGCGTCACTCCGGGACGGGCAAGCTGGTGAGCTCGTCACGCGACCCCGCGCCGCCGATCGCCGACACGGTAGCGAAGGCGATCGATGAGCTGCTCAAGGACCTGTTCGGGGACAGAGATTAGGTCGGCCGCAGGACAGGAAGTCCGTCGTCACTCATGACAAACGCGGCTCGGAGCCATCCGAGCCGCGTCGTGCATTCTCGGTTGCGCCTCAGCCC
>JBDGXT010000310.1:0-4858 GCA_039584455.1 Gemmatimonadota bacterium | reverse complement strand
GGTTGGCGACGAGGAGGCCGAGAAGTACGCGCTGAACCTGCGCGTTGCGGTTACGCGCGTCCGCACTGGCGAGCGGCATGGCTGCAACCTACAACTGTCTAAATTACAGGGCAATCAGGAAATAACGGGGAACGGGGAACAGGGAACAGGGAACGGCATGCATGGGACTCGCTGACGACCTGAAGCTCCTCGCCATTGCCGGGCCACCGGTGGTGGAGCCGCCGCGGCTCGTGGAGGCCTGTCGGGCCGCGGTGGAAGGCGGCGTGACCGCGGTACAGGTGCGGGTGAAGCACGCGTCGGCCGCCGATCTGCTGCACCTCACGGAGGCGCTGCGGGCGACGCTGGCCGTTCCCGTCTGGGTGAATGACCGTGCGGACGTCGCGTTGGCGGCCGGGGCATACGGGGTGCACGTGGGCGCCGACGATCTGCCGCCCACGGCCGTGCGGGCGCTGGCCGGTGACGCACTTCACGTCGGGGTCTCGGTGGGTACACCCGAGGAGGCCGAGGCAGTGGCGGACGGTGCGGTGGACTACTGGAGCATCGGCTCGATCTACGCGACGACCACCAAGCCCGACGCGGGCGCACCGATCGGGGCCGAGGGCTTCCGGCGCCTGGCGAGCCTCGCACCATCTGGCATGCCCGTCATCGCCATCGGAGGCATCGGTGCGAACAACGCCGGCGAGATCATCCGCGCGGGTGCCGTGGGCGTGGCGGTGAGCAGCGCGGTCTTCGGTGTGGGAGACGTGCGGGAAGCAGCGCGCCGCTTGCGAGACGCCGTGGACGACGCGCTTTCCTGATCAGGTGCCGTTGCCGCGGCGCACTTCCTGAATGGCGCGCTGGTGCTCGGCGTAGGTGCGCGAGAAGACGTGTTGGCCGTCGGCGCGGGCCACGAAGAAGAGAAAGTCGGTGCGGGCGGGGTAGAGGGCTGCTTCGAGACTCTCCTGGGAGGGTGCGCCGATCGGACCGGGCGGCAAACCGTCGATGAGGTACGTGTTGTACGGTGAGCGCACCTGGTAGTCGCGCTCGAACAGGCGCCGCCGTGAACAGGCGCCGCCGTCGCCCCAACGCGTAGATCACCGTAGGGTCGGCCTGGAGGCGCATTCCCTGCCGCAGGCGGTTGTGGTACACCGACGACACGTACGGGCGGTCGGGGGCAAAGCGCACCTCGCCCTCGATGATCGAGGCCAGCGTCACGATCTCGTGTCGGGTCAGGCCCAGCGTATCGAGCCGTGCATTCCACTGTTCGAGCCACACCGTTTCGAACTCCGCGACCATCTGCCGCACCACCGCCGCGGCACCTGCGTCGGTGCGGACCAGGTAGGTGCTGGGGTAGAGGTAGCCCTCGAGGGTAGGGGTCGTCAGCGCGAGCCGCGCCCGCAGGGCCGAATCGCGCGCGGCCGCCAAGAGGCGCTCAGCGGGAATGCCGAGCTGCTGCTCGACCGCAGCGGCGACCTCCGCGAGGAACAGGCCCTCCGGAACGACGAGCCGGCGCAAGGCCGGGCGTCCGGTCGACAAGAGATCGAGTAGTTCCCGGTTCGTCGCGTTAGGCGGCACGTCGTACGTCCCCGCCTGAATGGCGCGGCGCCGGCCGGACATGCGGGCGTAGAAGGCGAACAGTGTCGCCGAGCGGATGAGCCCACGGGTCTGGAGCGTCTCGGCCACGGCGGCGAGCGTGGCGCCGCGCGGGATCGTGATCTCCTGAGGCGAGGCGTCTGTCTGCGCCCCACCGCAGCCGAGCGCCAATGCGCCCAGCAGCGCAAGCGTGCCGGTCGTGACGCCCGTCCTCATCGCCGGCGGCTGTCCAGGTAGTTCTGCAGCAACACGGTGGCGGCCAGTTGGTCTACCTCGCCCTCGCGTCCCCGTGTGCTGCCGCCCAGCTCGCGCACCGCACCCAGCGCACGCGCCGTCGTCATCCGCTCGTCCCAGTACTCCACGGGCAAGCCTGATTTGTCGCCGATGAGCTGGCCCGCCGCCCGGGCTTGCGCGGCGCGCTCGTCCTCGGCCCCACTCGGTGCAATAGGAAGCCCCATCAGCACGCCCACGGGCTGGTGCTCCTCCAAATGGCTGCGTAGCTGTTGCATGGGGAAGCGCTTGCCGGTGCGGCGCGTGATCGTGGCCAGCGGGTGTGCGAGGGCTTGCGAAGGATCGGAGAGCGCCAACCCGATGCGCTTCTCACCGATGTCGACGGCGAGCAGCCGTCCTACGGCCGGAAGCCTTACCGAGCTTGCCGAGGAGGGGTCGCTCGATGCTCTGCCCGTCTCTCCCGCGTCTGGTGGCGTCACCCCTCCTGCATCGTCGAAAAGAAATCGTCGTTGTCCTTCGTGCGCTTCATGCGCTCGAGCAGGAACTCGATGGCCTCTACCGTCGGCATGTCGGCGAGGAAGTTCCGCAGCAGATAGATCTTGTTGAGCTCGTTGGCATCCAACAGCAGCTCTTCCTTCCGGGTCGAGCTCCGCTGCACGTCGATGGCGGGATAGGTTCGCCGGTCGGCGATCCGCCGGTCGAGCACCACCTCCATGTTCCCCGTGCCCTTGAACTCCTCGAAGATGACCTCGTCCATCCGGCTTCCCGTCTCGATCAGCGCGGTGGCGATGATCGTGAGGGAGCCCCCGCTATCGATGTTGCGCGCCGCGCCGAAGAACCGCTTGGGCTTCTGCAGCGCGTTCGCGTCCACGCCGCCGGAGAGGATCTTGCCCGAGTGCGGGATGACCACGTTGTGCGCGCGGCCCAGCCGGGTGATCGAGTCCAGCAGGATGATCACGTGGTGCCCGTGCTCCACCAGCCGGCGTGCCTTCTCGATCACCATGTCGGCCACCTGCACGTGGCGGTCGGCCGGCTCGTCGAAGGTCGAGGCGATCACCTCCGCCTCCACGTTTTCCTCCATGTCGGTGACCTCTTCGGGCCGCTCGTCGATGAGGAGTACGATCAGGGTGGCGTCGGGGTGATTCTCGGTGATCGAGTTGGCGATCTTCTGGAGGAGGATGGTCTTACCGGCCTTGGGTGGCGACACGATGAGACCGCGCTGGCCGAACCCCACTGGCGTCAGCAGGTCCAGGAGGCGCATGGCCAGATCGCCGTCCTTGCGCTCCAAATGGATCCGGGAGTCGGGGTAGCGCGGCTTCAGGTTGTCGAAGCCGATGCGGTGCTTCGCCTTGTCCGGATCGTCGAAGTTGACCCTCTCGACCTTGAGGAGCGCGAGATACCGCTCGCCTTCCTTCGGCGGTCGCACCTGGCCGAGAATCGTGTCCCCCGTTCGTAGGTCGAAGCGCTTGATCTGACTCGGACTGACGTAGATGTCGTCTGGGCCGTAGAGGTAGTTCCAGTCCTGGCTGCGCAGGAACCCGTAGCCCTCCGGGAGAATTGGAAGATGAGATCCTGCTTGCGGAGGCCTGAGTAGTTGGTGATGTTCAACTCCTCGGCCATCTCGTGCAGTTCCGCGACTGATTTCTTCTTGAGATCGGCGATGTCCACGAGCTTGGATACTCCGTCAGGGTGGGATGAGACTGCGGTCGACCAAGTAGATCACCCGTACTCCGGGCGCAGTTGGCGTCGAGGGAAGCTTCGCTTTAGGGGATATCAGCTGGATGAGTAGCTCTCGTAATGCTACGGTGGGGACGGAATGACGTCAAGTACCGGGGTGAACCCCCTTACTCCCTTCTTCCTGTGGTGGCGAACAACGGTCGTCCGCGACCGCGAGATCGTGGATGCGGTCGTGGATCCTGCACACTGCGGACCCTCCGACGAGCTCGAGCGGGCCCTGACCGAGTGGCCGGGTCCCTATTACTGGGCGCGGGGCGACGGGGACGGACGGCTCGTGCTGGTGCGCGTGTTGCGCCCCGAGCCGAACGAGCGGTGGCCGCTGCACCTGCTGCTGTTCCTCTCCACCTTCTTCACCGTGTGGATGGGCGGTGCGTTGCTGGCCGGCTCGGCGCTGCCCCTCGCGTTCCCCTTCCACATAGATTTTTCCATCGCCCCGCAACTGCTTGTGGAGCTGCTGCGGGAACTGGTCACGCTGCGTGAGGGACTCGACTTCGCGCTGGGGCTGATGGCGATCTTGCTGGCGCACGAGTGGGGCCACTTCGTGGTCGCTCGCCGCTACGGCATCAATGCGTCGCCGCCGTACTTCCTTCCCGCCCCGCCCATTGTGAACTTCATCGGCACCTTCGGTGCGTTCATCCGGCTGCGCAGCCCTGTTGTCGACCGGCAGCAGCTGATGGATGTGGGAGCCGCCGGCCCGTGGGCCGGGTTCGTGGTGGCGATTGTCGTGCTGGTCGCGGGGTTGGCCCGCTCCGACGTCGTCGCACACGTTGGCGCATCGGATCAGTTCATCACGCTGGCGCACTACCAGCTGTATCTCGGCCACTCCCCCATCATGTACGTGGCGCGCCGACTGGTCGTGGGAGAGGGCACGGTCCTGCTGCACCCGCTCGCCTTCGCTGGTTGGATCGGCCTGCTGGTCACCATGTTGAACCTGCTCCCCCTGGGCCAGCTGGACGGGGGACACATCCTGTACGCGCTGATCGGCCGCCGCCAGGCGAGCGCGAGCTCGTTTGTGTGGCTCGCGCTCATCGGGTTGGGGTTCGTGGCGGCGGCGCTCGGCTCGTTCTGGGCCGGGCTGGTGTGGTGGATCTGGGCCGCCGTGATCCTCATGCTCGGACGCGGACAGTTGGCGCACCCCCAGGTGCTCGACCGCTACCGGGCCCTGCCGCGGAGCCGCAAACCGGTCGGCTGGGCCACGCTGCTCCTCTTCATCGGGACGTTCACGCCCGTCCCGGTCTACTACGGCTAGACGCCAATCCGGCCCAAGTCAGGCCCGCCAGGGCCGCTAGTGACTACCCGCTCACTATTGCTCAAGTGA